>JAOBWQ010000229.1 GCA_025463425.1 Ilumatobacteraceae bacterium
AGTGTGGACGTGCTCTGAGCGCGCGGAAGCGCTCCCTCGCTCGAGCAACCGCCGGCGACCAGGCTGATCACGGCCCAGCCGACACCCCAACGCCTGACTCCCATGACGCCACCTTACGGTGTGACCGCTCGGCCCAGATCGGTTGCCGATCCAGTTCGGGCGCGGTCAGGTCGAGGGCGCCCGCTCCGCGGCCACGACGTTCATCTCGTGGAGGAGCACCTGGCCGAAGCTGGTGACCATCGCGACGTCGGCGGCGTCACGACCGCGTCCGATCACGGTTCGGCCGACGCGACGCTGGTTGTTGCGCGGATCGAAGGTGTGCCAACCGTTGCCGAGGTACACCTCCATCCACGCACAGAAGTCCATCGGCGTGCCCGGATCCGGCACCCCGATGTCCGGCAGGTAGCCGAACACGTATCGGGCGGGGATGTTCAGCGCGCGGCACATCGCGATCGCCAGGTGGGCGAAGTCACGGCAGACACCGGTGCCGGCGCTCAACACGTCCATCGCCGACAGCGACGGTGACGATGATCCGTACTGGAAGGTCAGCGAACCGTTGACCCAGTCCGAGATGGCCTGCACACGAGCCCACCCGGGCTCATGTGCGCCGAACTCCGCGAACGCGACGTCGGCGATCAGGTCGCTCTCGCAGAACCGGCTCGGCAACACGAACATCAGCGCTTCATCGGGCAGATCAGCCGGAGCGACTTCGCCCGCGTCGAGCACAACCGGATCGGCGTCGGCGGGAGTCGAGACGACGGCCTCGAACGTGAGCGTCACCCGCCCGGCAGCGAGGTCGATCCGCCGGCACGAGTTGCCGAAGTGGTCGAGGTACACGGTGGAGGCGCCATGGGGATCGAGCTCGAACTTGGTCTCCACGATGCGGCCCGACTCGGCGAAGTGCGGCTCGACCATCACGATCGCGTGCGTGGGCCGCGCCGCCTCGAACTCGAAGGTGCAACCAATGACGGTTTCGATCATGTCAGCCTCTCACGCTGCGATGTCCGCTGAACGGCGCTGGGTGTGAACATCGCATTTCCCCGACGGCTCCGCAGCGAACCGTCAGGTGTTGCCCGTGATCTCGCAGGGCTACCCGGCAGCCGCGAGCGCGTCGATCCTGGCCGCGACGTCAGCGACTTCGGGGGCTGGCTCCGCGCCCGGTTCGACGCTGGGCCGGGCCAGCTGGACGAGGTGGCGTTCGCCTTCGGCCACCAACCAGGCCAGCCCGGGCCGCACCGCGATCGGCAGACGCCGCGGCAGGACCACCCCGAGCAGATCGGCATCGAGCTCGTTCGAGGCGGCCATCACGATCCCGAGCCGGGACCGGCGCACGGCGGTCGTCCAATGCCCGTAGCTGGCGCGCAGCGCCTCCGGCCGACCAGCCGCGACCACCGTGAACCCGTCGCCGCGTGCGGCGACCCGCGCGGCCAACGCTCCACCCGGGTCGTCGACCAACTCGGCGTCGTCGACGACCACGAGCACGGGTCGATCTGCCGGAGCGGCGGCCAGCAACTCGGTGATGTCTGCGAAGACCGTGCCGACTCGTGCGCACGATCGGCGGGGCGCAACGCACCCGATCCACCCGCCGCAATGGGCGCGCTCCCATTGTGCGGTGACGGTACGCAGGGCGGTCGACCGGCCGGTGCGGGGCGGACCGATGATGAGGACGTGCTCGCCCGCAGCGACCGGCAACACCGCGGGTTGCAACAGCTCGAAGCCGACTCCCACGGGAGCGAGCAGATCGGGGCCGGACATGACCGGGTCGGGCAGGGCGTCGACGTCGAGCGCGGTCGGCAGCTCGGCGATCGTCAGCGTGTGCGCGGCCGTAGGAGCGGTCTGGCCGGCCGGTGCGATCGGAATGGCCGGGACGATGATCTGCGCCTCGCATCCGGAGCGGACGTCGAACAGTCGCCCAGCGATGGCAGGCGGAACGGCACGCACACCGGCCCCGACGACGGCCGCGTCCAACGGGTCGGCGAGGTTGAACACCCATCGTGTGGCGATCGAGCCCATCAGCCGGTTGGGGACGACCCCGCAGCGGTTCGTCGTGATCGCCACACGCACACCCATGGCAACACCCTCGGCGATGACGACATCGAGGGCAGCGAGCTGGTCCCAGAGCTCGTCGGCCTCCAGCTCGGCGCGCAGCGAGCCGTAGCCATCGATCAGCACGACGATCCCCGCCTCGCCGTGCGGCGCGTGGCTGCGCGCCTTTCGATCGGCGATCGCTCGGCAGAGGTGATCGAGGACCCGCATCAGCCGCTCGCGTCGATGGGTCCGCACGGTGGCGACGTGGCACGCGAGTCGAGCGAGGTCGTCGAGCCGCGGATCGCCGAGCGCGTCGATGACGAACAGCTCGGTCGTCGGCTGCCGACGCTCGACATCGGCGGCGAGCGCGAGGAGCGCCGTCGTCGTCCCTGAGCCGGGAGCGCCCGCCAGCAGCAGATGACCGTCGTCGGGCGCCCACGTCAGCGCGCATCGCTGCTGCCGGTCCGGGTCATCGACGATCCCGACGGCGGGCGTCGCACCCGGAAGGTCGTCGGCCGTCATCGCCGATCCGAGCGGCTCGTGCCACGGTCGATGCGACACGTCAGACTCGGCGCGTTGCCAGGCCTGGCGGATCGCGCTGACGATCGGAGCGAGGTCGGACGCGCAGTGCGCGGTCTGGAAGGCGACGATCTCCTCGGCGCCCAAGCGCATCACGGCGCGCCCGGGCACCGACCGCGGGATGGAGGCGGCCGACGCGTCGCCGATGACATCCAGAGCGTCCGATCCGTCCTGCACTCTGAGTGCGATCCGGAGGTTGGTGTTGGCCCGGATGTCGTCGCTGATGACGCCGCTCGGACGCTGCGTGGCGAGCACCAGGTGCACGCCGAGGCTGCGCCCGCGTTGGGCGATGCCCAACAGCGCACTCATGAACTCGGGCAGCTGCACGGCGAGCGTTGCGAACTCGTCGACGATCACGACCAATCGCGGCATCACCACCGAGCCATCGCCCGCGCTGCGCGTTGTCCGATACGCCGTCAAGTCGCTCACCCCGGCATCTCGGAGCAGTTGCTCGCGGCGGCGCAGTTCGGCGTGCAGGCTGCGCAGAGCGCGGGCGGCAAGCCGGTCGTCGAGGTCGGTGACCACGCCGACGACGTGCGGCAACTCCACGCACGCGTCGAACGTCGAGCCGCCCTTGTAGTCGATCAGCACGAAGGAGACCGCGTCCGGGCTGGACAGGCTGGCGAGGCCGACCACGAGGCTGCGCAACAGCTCGCTCTTGCCGGCCCCGGTGGTTCCGGCCAGCAGCGCGTGGGGGCCGTCACGGACGAGGTCGACATCGACCACGCCATCGGCGGCGACGCCGAGCGGCGCTCGGGGCCGGGGGTCGATCCCGGCGGTGGCCCAACGCCCGGCGATGCACGCGGGGTCGAGGAGCTCGGCGTCGCCGTCGGCTCCGAGCGATGCATGCAGCAGGTCGAGCAGACCGACTTCGATCGGCAGGGCCGAGGCGTCGTCCAGCAGCTCCGGATCGACGAGGGTGCCGATCGCCTCGACGCACTCGGCGGCTCGAGCAGCGGCGATCCCAGCGATCTGGACCCGTTCGGCGAGCGCGCACACGCGCGTGTCGGCCGTCCAACGCCCGATGCCGCCCCGGGCGGTCACCAACGCGCTGGTCGCCATCGCCGGCACGTCGGTCTGGGCGGCGCAGAGCACGATGCACGCCGTCGGCACGGACTCGTCGGCGAGCAGCCGGCGCAGCGAGCTCGTGCGCGTGGTCAACAGGTGTGAGCCGTCGACGACGATGACGAGGAGGCGACCGTCGCGCGCGTCCAGCGCACCGACCATGACATCAACGTCAGCGGTGGCAGCCAGCCGAGCGTTGCCCGATGCATCGCGGATGTGCGCGAGGGCGCTCAGCGCGTTCCATTCGACAGCTCGGTCGCTGACGACGGCGAGGCGCCAGTCGGCCGGACCGCTGGCTGCTGCCAGCTGCACGAGCAGCGACCGAGCGACGGCGGTCGCCTCGGGACCGCCCACCAACGCCGTCACGCTTCCCGCGACGAGCGAGGCGACCGCGGGCACGACGCCGAGCCGGGTCGCTGCATCGATCGCCGTCAGCGCGTCGGGCGACGCGTTGCCGATGCCCACCACCTTCGGCTGCCAGTAGCCCTCGGTCTCGCCGAGGCTGACGCGGAACGCATCGGGGTCGCTGCCGCGAACGGCCCACAGTCCAGCCGCGCATCCGGCCATCAGCGAGACCGCGCGGTCGATCGGCGTGACGCTGGAGCGCAGTGACGCGGTCGCCTGCTGGCGTTGAGTGTCGAGCCGGTTGGCGAACTCGGCCGTGGCGCGCTGGTTGGCGAGGGTGACGTTCGATCGAGATCGGACGACGCCGATCCGCTGCGCGACCCAGGTGCCGACCGCGACGACGGCACCCATCAGACCGAACAACAAGAACATCACCTGATGGAACAGGAGGGCCAACACCCCGGCGCCGCCCACGCCCAGCAGCGTCGGGAGGAGCCCGCCCCCCAGGCCGCCCGGTGGCGTGGCCAGCAGCGGCACGACGATGTCTTCGGGGTCGAACACGACGACGGCTCGTGGTGCGCGCGCGAACGGCACTCGCCCCATGGGATCGGCGATGGGCCGACTCGCCGTGGCAGGTGGTGGCGCGGCGGCGATGGTCGCCGCGCGGACGACGAGCACCGACGATCCGATGCCGATCCGCTGCCCGGGCTCGACGGTCGTGCCGTCGACCGGCGCGCCGTCGAGGAGCAGCGGGCGCGCGCCGGTCAACTGGTCGAGCCGGACCGCTCCGTGGCCGACCGTCAGCACTGCATGATGCA
>JAOBWQ010000247.1 GCA_025463425.1 Ilumatobacteraceae bacterium
CGGTGGCGGCGATTTCGGCCCAGTAGCGTGGTGCGAGTGACCTACGACGTGTCGACGCCGGTGTTCGAGGGGCCGTTCGATCTGCTCCTGCACCTGATCCTGCGTGAGCAGGTCGACATCTACGAGATCTCCCTGAGCACCATCGTCAACGCCTACCTCGTCGAGGTCGAGAAGCTGCAGAGCATCGATCTCGACCTCGCCACCGAGTTCTTGCTGATCGCATCGACCCTCGTCGAGCTGAAGGCCCTCCGGCTCCTGCCTGGCCGCGACGACATCGACCTCGACGACGAGCTCGCCCTGTGGGAGGAGCGCGATCTGCTCCTGGCCCGGCTGCTGGAGTGCAAGACGTTCAAGGACGTCGCCGGCGTGTTCGCCAACCTCGCCGACGATGCCGACCGGTCGTTCGCCCGCGCGATCGGGCCGGACTCGCGGTTCGAGTCGTTGATGCCGGACCTTCTCGACGGCGTGAAGGCGCGCCACGTGCACGCGGCCTTCCTCCGTGCTACGACCCCGAAGCCGGTGCCGATCGTCGATCTCTTCCACGTCTCCGCCGTGCGCGCCAGCGTCGCTGATGCGATGACGGAGCTCCTCGACGAGCTGCCCCGCGCCGGGCGGATCTCGTTCCGGCGGCTCACCAGCGGCCTCGTCGAGCGGCTCGAGGTGATCGTGCGGTTCCTCGCCCTGTTGGAGATGTTCAAGCAGGGCATGGTCGAGCTCGATCAGACCGAGCGCTTCGGCGACATCGACATCATCTGGGTGGCCGGCGGCTCCACGGTGTCGGTCGGCGCGTTGGCGATCGACGACTACGAGGGTTGAGTGACCTGCTGATGAGCGATCCATTCGAACCCATTGCCGGCGAACCCGACGTCGAATCCAGCGCCGACGAACCCGGTGCCGAGGCGACCTTCGACACGGCAGTGGCCGCACCGGCCACGCTCGACGCCGACATCGTCCGCGCGATCGAGGCGATCGTCCTTGTCGCCACCGAGCCGGTCCCGGTGGATCAGCTGGCCCAGTTGCTGGAGCAGCCGGCGGCGGTGGTCGAGGAGCTGTGCGCCGGCCTGGCTGCGGCGTACGACCACGCCGGCCACGGCTTCCAGTTCGTCAAGGTCGCCGGCGGATGGCGCTACCAGACCCACGCCGAGATGTCGCCGTACGTCGAGCGCTACCTGCTCGTCGGCCAGCGGGCGCGGATGAGCGGCGCAGCGCTGGAGACCCTGGCGATCGTGGCCTACAAGCAGCCGATCTCGCGTGCGCAGATCGCATCGATCCGCGGGGTCGACCCGGATGGTGTGCTGCGCACCCTCGTCGCTCGTGGCTACGCCGCGCAGGTCGCGATCGATCCCGGCCCCGGGCAGGCAGTGTTGTTCGGCACGACCCCACAGTTCCTCGACAAGCTGGGGCTCAACTCGCTGTCCGATCTCCCGCCGTTGGCCGAGTTCGTGCCCGGTGCCGAGGTCGTCGAAGCCTTGGAGCACGGGCTGCGCGCGCCCGACGCCGACCCGAAGCAGTTGCGCGCGAACACCCCGTCGCTCCCGGCGCACGAGTGACGCACCGATGACCGAGCGTCCGCTCGAGAAGCCGCTGTGGGAGCAGTGGGCCGATCAACGCGCGACGGCAACGGGGGAGCGCCTGCAGAAGGTGCTCGCGCTACGCGGTTGGGGGAGTCGGCGGTTGTGTGAGGAGCTGATCGCCGACGGCCGCGTCGCGGTCAACGGCGAGATCGCGGTGCTGGGCCGGCGGGTGGATGTCGACACCGATCTCGTCGAGGTCGACGGCGTGCCGATCGGTGTGCGTCCTGACACCGTCTACTACCTGCTCAACAAGCCAGCCGGGGTGATCACGACGGCGAGCGATCCGCAAGGGCGTCCGACGGTCGTGTCGCTGGTGCCGGACGAGCCGCGGGTGTTCTCGGTCGGACGGCTCGATGCCGACACCGAGGGACTGTTGCTGCTGACCAACGACGGCGAGCTGGCGAACCGGATCTCCCATCCCAGCCACGGTGTGGAGAAGGAGTACCTCGCGTCGGTGACCGGCAACGTGCCGAGCAGCGCGCTGCACCGCCTGCGTGAGGGCATCGAGCTCGAGGACGGCATCACAGCGCCCGCTCGGGCCAGTCAGCTGAGTCCCGGTCTGCTGCGGATCACCATCCACGAGGGGCGCAACCGTCAGGTGCGCCGGATGTGCGAGGCGATCGGCTTCCCCGTGCAGCGTCTGGTGCGGGTGCGGATCGGTCCGCTCCGCGATGCGAGCCTTGCTCCAGGGCAGTGGCGATCGCTGCTGCCGGACGAGGTTCGCCAACTCGCAGAGGCAGTGGCGGGAGCTCCGCGCAGCTACGATCGTCGGCCGTGATCACACCGCGGCGTGCCAACATCATCGGCCTCGGGCTGATCGGTGGGTCGATCGGACTGGCCCTGCGCGAGCGCGGTTGGTACGTCACCGGTGATGATCACGACCAGGCTCGGATCGATCGCGCGTTGCAGATCGGTGCGCTCGACGAGCCCGGCATCGCCGAGGTCGTCGACGTCACGTTCGTCGCGACACCCGTGTTGACCCTCGCCGACCAGGTCAAGCGTGCGCTCGCCGAGACGACCGGCATCGTCACTGACGTCGGCAGCGTCAAGGGAGGCGTCGCCGAGGCGATCGACGATCCCAGGTTCTGTGGTGGCCACCCGATGGCCGGCAGCGAGCTGGAGGGCCTCGACGGTGCGGACGCGACGATGTTCACCGGAGCGGTGTGGGTGCTCACACCAACGGCCTCGACGGCCGATTCGACCTTCGCCGAGATCGCGTCGGTGGTCGCCGAGCTCGGCGCCGAGGTCGTCGCTCTCGCGCCGGATCGGCACGACCAGGTCGTCGCCGTCGTCAGCCACGTGCCCCACCTCGCTGCCGCGACCCTGATGGGATTGGCCTCCGAACGCGGCGAGGAGCACGCCGCGCTGTTGCGCCTCGCCGCAGGCGGTTTCCGGGACATGACCCGCAT
>JAOBWQ010000256.1 GCA_025463425.1 Ilumatobacteraceae bacterium
TTGCCCGATGCCACGAACGTCGGGCAGGTGATGTTCGGCAGGCGGTCGAACACGTCGTGGTGCGAGCGCGCCTCGAGCTGCAGGCGTTCACCGAGCAGCACCTCTGCCGACTTCGTCACCGCCGTGCGGTCGGCCATCATGCCCGCCAGCATGCGGTCGCTCTCGTGCTCGGCCAGCCACTCCGGTGTGAAGCGGGTGTCGAGGATCCGCAGCCCGATCTCGGCTCGCTCGGCATCGGCTTTGCCGGCCAGCGTGTGCAGCGGGTAGCTCGCGCCGCCCTCGCCGCCGGGCGACGTGCAGACGAGCGCAAGGCGCTCGACCCGGTCCGGGAACGTGACCGCCAGTTCCTGGGCCACCATCCCGCCGAAGCTCACGCCCACGACCCGGTAGGTGTCCCAGCCGATCGCCTCGGCGATGCCCGCCGCGTCGGCCGCGTACTCGGCCATCGTGTACGGACCCTCCGGCGCGCTCGTCTCCCCGAGACCACGCTGATCGTGGGCGAGGAGGTCGAACTGCTTGCTGTAGATGGACAGCATCGGACCGGAGGCCGCGAGCGTGGCACCGGACCCGTTGACGAACAGCAGCCGCGGACCGCTGCCCTCGCGCACGTAGGCGATGTCGATCCCGTTGACGTGCTGTCGGTTCAGATGTTGGCTGGACACAGCAGCGCACGCTAACTCGCCCTACCGTCACACCATGAGCCAGGAGAGCGTGTGGGACTATCCCCGACCGCCGGCGGTCGTGCCGACCCACGACCGGATCCGCGTCGTCCATGCCGGCGTGACGATCGCCGACACCATCGCTGCGGTCCGGGTGCTGGAGACCAGCCAGCCGCCAGCGTTCTACTTCCCGCGTGCCGACGTCTCGCCCGGTGCGTTGCGGCCCGGCTCCGGTCGCTCGTTCTGCGAGTGGAAGGGCCCGGCCACCTACTGGTCCGTCGTCGCCGGCGATGTGGTCGTGCCGAACGCGGCGTGGAGCTACGAAGACCCGACTCCCCCGTTCGTCGCAATCCGGGGCCACATCGCGTTCTACGCCCGCCTGCTCGACGAGTGCTGGGTCGGCGATGAGCAGGTCGTCGCCAACCCGGGTTCGTTCTACGGCGGCTGGATCACCAGCCGGGTCACCGGCCCGTTCAAGGGCGACCCGGCACCGAGCACTGGTAGCGGACCGTTCAGGTCTCGATGATGGTGGTGGTCACCGCGACCACCATCGGGACGCGAGGTGTGGAGCCGAAGCCGAAGCGAACGGGTGGCCATACGTCGGCGAGGGCACCGGCGTCGGCGCCGGCAATCCTGCACGCCACGGACTCGACCCGGTGCGCATCGGTGGCGCCGTAGAACTCCCTGCGGCCGTTGCCGGCCGTGCCCCGGGTTCGCACGCCGCGCATCACCACGCGGGCGACGGGATCGATCGCGGTGCACCACCACGGGGCACGGGCCAGCGGTCGCGGCACGCAGCGCAGCAACCATCCGGTCGCAGTACGCCCGCCGAACTCGACGTCGGCAACGATCGTGCCGGCGTCGAGGTGCAACCCGTCCGCCGTTCGAACGCTGATCACCGGCAGGATCCGGATCTCGTCGAAGGTGTACGTCGCGCTGACGAACTCGGCCACGGCAGCGTTCGGTGCCAGCAGCATGCGGAACCCGTCGGGCGCCTCGTGCATCACGTCGGTGAACGCGCCGAGCGGCGACTCCACCCACCGTCCCACGATGACCCGGTGTCCACTCGCAGTGCCGAAGCCGCAGATCTCCCCGGTGAAGCGAGATCTCATCGCCGAGCCACGACGAGGAGCTCGCCATCGCCGGCGCCGATCGGCTCGCGCTGCCATCCGCCGTAGATCGCCTCCACCATGAACCCGGCGTCGGCAAGGGACGAGCGCACCACAGCTTCGCTGCGGAACCGCAAGGTCGCCGTGCTCTGCAACTGGTCTCCGTCATCGAACGCGTAGTGGATGGTGAACGAGACGATCGTCCCGCCGGCACCGTCGACGTCGGTCGAGGCGACGTCCGTCCACACCAGCACCGATGATCCGTCGGCCAGCGCGACTTCGTGTCGAGAAGCGTCGGGGTTCCACCGCTCCCAGGCTCGGGCCAGTGGGTCACGGGCGTCGAAGACGAGCACACCTCCGGGCACAATGGCGCGGGCGAGATCGAGGAGTGCTGCGGACCACTCGTCGTCGCCGACGAAGAACTGCGCGACGTGGCTCGTCATCACCGCTGCATCGAACGCGCCGGTGGCCACGTCGGACGACGCGCCGTGGATCCATGTCACGCGATCTGCACCCCGCTTCGTCCGCGCCCGCTCGATCGAGGCGGCCGCCGGATCGACGCCGGTGACGATGTGTCCTGCGGCCGCCAAACCAAGTGTCAGCCGACCGGTGCCGCACCCGAGATCGAGCACGCGTCGACCGGCTTGCTCGCTGACGATCGACATGAAGAAGTCGTCGTCGCGAGACCACCCGCACTCGGCGTCGTAGACCTCGACGAGACGAGCGTGGCGGAACTCAGCGTGATGCGTCTGACCGCTCACGTCGATGTCAATGGAGATTGGTCGCGGCCACGAAGCGCGCGGCGACACCCGCGTCGCCGACGACGTCGATCGCATCGGTGCCGAGTCGCCGCCAGAGCACCAACAGCAGATCGCTGGCAGGTCCGCGCAGTGCACAGTCGCCCTTGGCGTGCTCGCGGGTCACGTCGTAGCCGTCGTCGTTCGGGCGGATCGTCCACTCCCCGGCGACGTCGCCGCAGTGGATGTGCACGGATCCGCCGACGGCCTCACTGCCGTCGAGCACGTCCGGAAGGAAGTGCTCGAGGAACTCGTCAATGCCATCGCTGGCCAGCGCAGCCGCGATGGGTGTGATGGTGCCCGCAGCGCCCTCCGCATCCCAACGGTGGACCGCCGTCTCGTGGGCCATCCGGCGCTGGACGAACCCGACCGTGTGGTCGTCCGACCAGGTCCACACCGTGGTCGTCGGCTCGGTGTCACTGAGGACCGACAGCAGATCCGCGAGCCGGGCATCGAACGCCGCCAGCGCGACAGCGTCTTCGACGGTGGTCGGCCGGGCGACGTCGCTGACGCTCGCTGCCCGGGTCCTCACGATGGTGCTCCAGAACAGGTGGACCTCGCCGACGTGGCGGAGCAGGTCGGCGATGGTCCAGCCGGGACACGACGGCACCTGTGCGTCGAGACCGGCGGTGACGGCGGCCGCGCGGAGCGCCGCACCGTCTGCGGCGATCGCGGCGAGGTACTGCGAGGTGTCCATGCGGACAACGTAGATCAAGCCCGGACCGCACACCGGCGGTGAGTACCGTTGCCGGGATGAACGACGCTGCCTCCCCCGCCACCCAGAGCAAGCACGCCGAACTGGCCGAGCGGATCATCGGTGGCGTCGTCGCTGCCGGCAGCCCGGCGGTCTCCCCCGACGGCAGCCAGATCGCCTTCGTCGTCAGCCGGGTCGACTTCCCGGCGAACCGGACCCGCGCGCAGGTGTGGGTCGCCGCCGCAGACGGCACGTCCGCACCCCGGCCGCTCACGAACGGCGACAAGAACGACAGCCAGCCGACCTGGTCTCCCGACGGCACAGCGCTCGCCTTCGTCTCGAGTCGGAGCGAGAAGAAGGGCGAAGCGACGCTCCACGTGCTGCCGATGGGCGCACCCGGCGAGGTGCGCACGGTGGCCTCGATGAAGGACGGCATCGGCAGCGTCAACTGGAGCCCGGATGGCTCGTCGATCGCGTTCATCAGCCGCACACCCGACGTGCGGTACGAGGCCGAGGACGAGTCGTGGCAGGCACCGCGCAAGGTCGAGCGGTTCTTCAGCCGGCTCAACGGCGAGGGCTGGGTGTTCGATCGTCCTGCGCACGTGTACGTCGTAGCCGCCGATGGCACGAGCGCGCCCCGCAACCTCACCCCGGGACCGTTCCAGCACGACGGCACCTCGTGGATGGCCGATTCGTCGGCCGTCGTCACCAACGCCGCCCGCCACGAGACGTGGGACATCGACCTCGCCAGTGACCTCTACGTCGTGCCGGTCGACGGCTCGGAGATCGTTGCGCTGACCGAGCAGACGGGCAACTACTTCGCGCCGAGCGTCTCCCCCGACGGCACCCGCGTGGCCCTGCTCGGCAGCGACGACCCGCTGACCGATCCCCAGAACCAGCACGTCGCCGTCATCGACCTGGCGACCCACCAGCTGACGTGGACCACACGGGCGCTCGACCGCACGTTCGCGTCGACGTCCGGCGCCGCGACGCCCATCTGGATCGACGACCAGACGCTGCTCGCCGCTGCCGACGACCGCGGGCGCGGTCACATCTACCGGATCGCCGCAGACGGCACCAAAGCGCTGGCGCAGATCACAACGGGACAGCGATGGGTGCGGGCGTTCGACGCCAAGGCCGGCACGATCGGCATGACCGTCAGCTCGGTCGATCGCCCGGCCGAGCTGTTCTCGATCATCGACGGCACCGAGCGTCAGCTCACCCATCTGTCCGACGCGTACGTCGCTTCCGTGCAGCCGCGGGACTGGGAGCGATTCACGGTGCCGACCACGGACGGGACACTCGAGATCGACGCCTGGATCATGCGCCCGGCCGATTTCGACGAGACCAAGCAGTATCCGGTGATCCTGAACGTGCACGGCGGGCCGCACACCCAGTACGGCGAGGCCTACTTCGACGAGGCCCAGTTCCAGGCGGCTGCCGGCTTCGTCGTGCTGATGAGCAACCCGCGTGGCGGCAGTGGCCGCGAGCAGTCGTGGGGCCAGGCCATCCTCGGCCCGAAGCACCCGATCGCGCCCGGCACCGGGTGGGGCACGGTCGACGTCGACGACGTGCTGGCCGTGCTCGACGCGGCGTTGGCCCGCTACCCGTTCTGCGACCCGAACCGGGTCGGCATGCAGGGCGGCAGCTACGGCGGGTACATGGCGACGTGGCTCGCCGGCCGCCACGGCGAACGGTTCAAGGGCATCTGCAGCGAGCGTGCCGTCAACAACATGCTCAGCGAGGAGTGGAGCAGCGACATCGGCACCGCGTTCCGGATCGAGCACGGGCCGTCACACATCGAGGATCCGGCCGAGTACGCGCGGATGTCGCCCATCCAGTTCGTGCGCGACATCCACGTGCCGATGCTGCTGATCCACAGCGAGAACGATCTCCGCTGCCCGATCTCGCAGGCCGAGGAGCTGTTCATGGCGCTGCGCATCCTCGAACGCGACGTCACCTTCTACCGCTTCCCCGGCGAGACCCACGAGCTGTCGCGCAGCGGCTCGCCGATCCACCGGCGTCAGCGCGCCGAGATCATCCTCGACTGGTTCAGCGACAAGCTCGGCTGAACCGGGTCAGGTGAGCAGGCCGCGCAGGTACGTGGCCTGCCCGGCATGCATGATGTCGTCGTCGAACACGCTGATCAGCCGCACGCCCAACGTCACCGGCGGGTCCCAGCGCCTGTCGACGACTCGCTCCAGATCCGACGACGTGGTTCGGGCGAGCAGCGCCTCGGTCCGCTTCGCCACCGCGGCGTAGTAGTCGCGCAGCACGTCGACGCCGTCCGGTTGGATCGCCGCGACCTCGTCGGGCTCATGGCCGTAGCCCGTGTTCTGCGGATCCGGGTCGACACCGAAGTGTTGCGCCCAGTCCGCCGTGACCCAGAGCTGCTCCTCGTCCAGCAGCTCGGACACGTGGTGATCCTGGACGCGCGTGAGGTGCCAGATCAGCCAACCGATGGTGTTCGCCCCCGGCGCCGGCGACTTCGTCAGCAGCGCGGGATCGAGCCCGTCGAGTGCTTCGCCGACGTGTTCGGCGATGCGACCGTGCAGTTCGATGAGCAGTGCGTCGATGTCCATCTCGATACGGTGCCACACCTCGGCCACCCACAAACCCCTGGCTACAGCCGCGATGTGACGATCTGGTGCACCAACACGTTCCCCGTCGACGAAGTCGAGCTGGCGTGGGGTGAGGCCGGCTCCGGACCGCCGCTCGTGCTGGTGCACGGCTACACGGGCTCCGCTCACGACTTCGCACTCCACTTCGATTCGCTCGGCGATCGGTCGCACGTCTTCGCGCTCGACCACCGTGGCCACGGCCATTCGACGAACACCGGTGACCCATCGAGCTACTCCGTGACCCGGTTGGTGGACGATCTCGAGGCGTGGGCCGAGGGCGTCGTCGGTGAACCATTCGATCTCCTCGGCCATTCGATGGGTGGACGGATCGCGCTGATGCTCACGCAACGCCGGCCCGATCTGGTCAAGTCGCTGATCCTGATGGACACCACAGCGTGGGCGATGGTGGCCGAGGGCAGCGACGCCGCCGAACAACTGCGCGGGCTCACCGACGAACAGCTCGCCGGATACATCGTCGCCAACTGGGACGACCCGGAGAGCGTGCGCGTCAGGGAGACGGTGCCGCAGTCGTGGATCGACGACAACCACGTCAACAAGGTCGGCGTCGACGTCGCTGCGGCGCGCGCGTACGGGCTGAGCTTCAGACCTCGTCGCGCAGCCAGGCGTCGATCAGCTTGCGGGCGATGCTGATGCCCGGCGGGATGTTCGGCAGTGCATCACGCCGGTACCAGTTGGCGTCGAGGATCTCCGTCGGGTCGCACACGATCTCGCCACCGGCGTGTTTGGCGTGGAAGCCGAGCATCAGGCTGTGCGGGAACGGCCACGGCTGACTGCCCCAGTAGCGCACGTTGTCGACGTCGATGCCGACCTCCTCGTGCACTTCGCGCCCCACAGCGCCTTCGAGCGACTCGCCGGGTTCGACGAAGCCGGCGAGGCAGCTGTACATCGAGCCCCGGAAGTTGACGCCCTGCGCGAGGAGCGCTTCCTGCTCCGCACCTTCACCGCGGGTGACGAGCGTGATCATCGCCGGCGCGAGGCGGGGGAAGGCGAGCAGACGGCACTTCGGGCAGCGCATCGCCCGCTCGCCGGGCGCGAGCTCGGTCTCCGTGCCGCAACGACCGCAGAAGCGATGCGTGCGTGCCCATTCGACGATCTGCACCGCGCGCCCGGCAACGAGCCAGTCGTTCTCCGACGTGTGCCCGTAGTAGCTGAACAGATCGGCTGCCGCGCCATCGGCGGGGTCGACGCCGAACGGCACGTCGACACCCCACATGGCCTGGCCGTCGAGGAGGCCGAGGAAATGCTGTCCCCACGAACGGTCCGCTGGCTGGTCGTCGACCCACACGGATGCGCCGACGACGTGGACGTAGCGATGCGTTCTGCCCTCGGCGTCGGCGGGCGGAACGACGAGGGGCACGAAGACGGACGACTGCTCTGGCACAGCTCCAGCATGGCACGCATCGCTAGCGTGCTCGCATGGCGAACACCTCCAACCTCAAGCGCAGCAACGTGGTCATCGTCGATGCGGTGCGCACCCCGATCGGCAAGCGCAACGGTGGCCTGTCGTCGGTCCATCCAGCCGAGCTGCTGGGCTTGGTCCAGAAGGCGCTGATCGAGAGGACGGGCATCGACCCCAGCGTCGTCGGCCAAGTCGTCACCGGCTGCGTCAGCCAGGTCGGCGAGCAGGCGTTCAACATCGGCCGCACCGCATGGCTGGCTGCAGGCCTGCCGCTGAGCGTGCCGAACACCACTGTCGACACACAGTGCGGCTCCAGCCAGCAGGCCACCGGCCTGGCCACCGCGCTCGTCGGTGCCGGCGTTGTCGATGTGGCCATCGCCTGCGGCGTCGAGAGCATGAGCCGGATCCCGATCGGGTCGAGTGGCGGCAAGGCGCTCGGGTTCGGTGTGCCGATCCCGAAGCCGTACTTCGGGCAGTACGAGATGACCTCGCAGTTCGAGGGCGCTGAGCGAATCGCCGACAAGTGGGGCATCACGCGCGCTGACACCGATGCGTTCGGCCTCGCCAGCCAGCAGCGGGCCCTCGCCGCGTGGAGCGAGGACCGCTTCGCCGGCCAATACATCGAGGTCAATGCCCCGGACCTCGGCGAGGACGGCAAGCCCAACGGCAGCTTCCACACCGTCAGCAAGGACGAAGGGTTGCGCGAGACGACCATCGAGAAATTGGCCTCGCTGAAGCCGGTCGCTCGCGAGAACGGCGTGCATACGGCCGGCAACTCCTCGCAGATCAGCGATGGCGCCGCGGCGGTGCTGATCATGACGGAGGAGAAGGCCGCCGAGCTCGGCCTCACCCCACGAGCCCGCATCGTCGACACCTGCCTCGTCGGCGTGGATCCGGTGCTCATGCTCACCGGCCCCATTGATGCGACCCAGAAGCTGCTCGAGCGCACCGGCATGAGCATCGACGAGATCGACGTGTTCGAGATCAACGAGGCGTTCGCCTCGGTCGTGCTGGCCTGGGCAAAAGAGGTCGGCGCCGACCTCGGCAAGACCAATCCCAACGGCGGCGCGATCGCGCTCGGTCACCCGCTCGGCGCCACTGGCGCCTTCCTGGTCACCAAGGCGCTCTACGAGCTGGAGCGCACCGAGGGCCGCTACGGCCTGATCAGCATGTGCTGCGGCGGCGGCCTCGGCACCGGCACGATCATCGAACGGCTGTAGCGGGTCGCCGTCCTGGGGACGATTCCGGTGAACGCCGCAGCGAAATTGTCCCCAGTGATGCAGATCGACGTCACGCCTCGGGGATGAAGGCCAGACCCTCGACGACTTCGACGTGCGCCTGGTTCGTCAGCAGGGCCGGTGGGCCGACGACCTTGCAACTGCGGCTCCCGCCGCCGAACAGCAGACGCTCACGCTCGACC
>JAOBWQ010000268.1 GCA_025463425.1 Ilumatobacteraceae bacterium
GCCCGGCCGAGGCGGCTGCGCAGAGCGCATCGACCTCGTCGATGTAGAGCGCCTCGAGCAGCTCCCTGCGCCCGGCGAAGTTCCGGTAGAGCGTCGCCATGCCGACGCCGGCGCGGCGCGAGATCTCGGCCATCGACGGCTCGACATCTGGTTCGGCGAAGGCAGTGCGGGCTGCGGTGAGGATCTTGGCGCGGTTGCGCTCGGCGTCGGACCTCGGCACAACCGGAGAGGGTATCCGGGCGGGGAGGTCACACCGCGTCGATCGCGGCCTCGATGGAGCGGACGAGCGCGCCGACGAGGGCGTCACGCACCTCTGCGGCGAGGACGTCGAGCGACAGGTACGGGTTCAGGTCTTCGAGCTCGACGAGCAGTAGACGACCATCCGTCGTGCGACAGGCATCGACCCGTTGCACGCCGTGGACAACGCCGTTCCAGTCGACGAACCACCGCGCGAACTCGAGCTCCGCGGCGGTCGGGTCGTGGGGCTGGAGCTGCCAGCGGACGCCATCCGTCGAGCGGACGGCGTAGATGAACTCGTGGTCGACGAAGACGTATGAGATCTCGTGGTCGATGTCGACCAGTGGTTGCACCAGGCACCCGGCGAGGTCAGCCGGCAGCTGATCTCGGGGCACGACACTGATGCCGATCGAGTCCGATCCGAGCAACGGCTTGACCATCAACTTCGCCGCATCGGGGAGGAGGTGGAGGTCCTCGAGGCGGTCGATCGCAGGGATCACCTGCGCACCCGCGCGGGTGAGGTCCAGCAGGTACTGCTTGCCGAGCGCATCGGCACGCGCCCCGAGATCCGTGACCAGACGAGCACCGGTGCGTGCAGCGTGCCCCCTGAACGCGGCATACGCCTCGGCGTAGTGCAGCACGGGACCGCTGTTGCGGACCAGCACTGCGTCGAAGCCATCCATCAGTGTGACTGCGTCGAGAGGTGAGCAGCTGGCAACGGCGAACGACTCGCGCAGCTGCCCGGCCAGCCACACGTCTTCGTCGCCGTAACGCCGACCCGCAGCCGGATACAACGGGTCGGTGACGAGCAGCAACGAACGACGCTCCGACATGCGGGCGAGACTGTAGTCGTCTCCCGGTCGATCACCCTGCGGCATGAGCCTGATCGGTCAGAGCAGATGGAGGTCGCGGGCTGCTTGCACCGCGCTCTGGCGGTCGCTGACCGCGAGCTTGCGGAAGATCGCGCCGCAGTGCGTCTTCACGGTGTTCAGCGAGACGTAGAGCTCGGCAGAGATGTCGCGCTGGGACATCTTGGTGGGGAGGTAGCGCAACACGGCGAGCTCGCGCTCGGTCAGCTGCTCCACGTGACCGTTTGCATTGGCCGACGGCACCTGGTGGACCTGATGCCGGGACTCGGTGCGACGGAGGTATCGACCGGCGATGCCCGGGTCGACGCATCGGTCGATCCGGCTGCGTGCTTCGCGCACGAGCGCCGCGCCGGCGTCGTCGCCGAGGTCGAGGAGGGTGTCGCCACAGGTCGTCAGCACGTAGGCGAGACCGAGATCGGTGCTCGCCCGTCGCGCGAGTAGAAGCGCGTGGCCGATGTCGGATCGAGCGTGGTCGGCATCGGTCGTCGTGCGCGCCCGGATCGCGAACGCGGGCGCGACGCCGTGGTAGGCGGCGATGCCGAACGACTCAGCGGTCGAGATCGCCTCGGCTGCGGTGGTCCCTGCCGCGTCGATGTCGCCCTGGTCGGCCTCGGCGATGGCCAGGTAGATCAGCGCGAGGACGTTGGCCGTGAGGCGCTCCTCTGTCTTCGACCTGGCGATGGCGATCGCCAGCGCGGCCCGAGCTTCGTCGGCGAGGCCGGCCCACGCATACGCTCCGCCGACCGCGTTGGCCAGCTCGGATGGACGCTTCCAGAGGTCTTCGTCCGCACTGACGCGGCGGGCGAGCTCCAGCGCGGACGCGACGTCCCCGCTGCCGAGGGCGACGTTGATGCGCAGCGGCGTGGCGATCACGGGATCGAAGCCCGGCGGCGCAACGTCCAGCGCGACGTCGACCCAGCGCTGGGCCGCGACGAACTGGCTGGCGAGGTACTCGCACCAGCCCCACCCCAACGCACATGCGGCGTCGTTCGCCCCTGCAGGTCCGATCTGTTCGAGGAACGCGCGGAGCTTGCGCACCTGCCCGAGGCCGAGCAGGTTGGGGCCGACGGAGCGCATCAACGTCACGGCTCCGGGCACGTCTCCGGCGGCGAAGCAGTGCACGATCGCGTGCTCGTGATCACCGTGCGACGCGAACCAACCCGCGGCTCGACCGTGCAGCTCCGTGAGCCGCGCCGGTAGCGATCGCTGCGCCTCGAGCAGGAGCAGGTCGCGGAGCAGGTGGTGGTAGCGGAACCACACGCCGGTGGTGTCCAAACGCACGACCAGCTGGTTGCGGTTGGCGATGTCGGCCAACCACGTCGCGCCGTCGGACGAACCGGTGACGGCATCGACCAGTGACCCGGTCATGTTGTCGAGCACTGCGGTCTCGAGCAGTCGCAGCCGATCGCCGGCGCCGAGTGTGTCGAGCAGTTCGTCGCTGAGGTAGCTGACGACGAGTTGATCGTCGCCGCGGAACGCGTCGACGAACCGGTCCGGATCCGCTGCCTGCTCCAGCGACAGCCCCGCCAGCACGAGTCCGGCTGCCCACCCCTCGGTCCGCGAGCACAGGTCGTTGAGTCGCTGCTCCGACAGCGCACTGCCCGCTGCGCCGAGCAGGGCAGATGCCTCGTTGGCCGCGAACCGCAGTTGTTCGGCACGGATCTCGGCGAGGCGATGGCGAACGCGCATCCGGCCGAGACGGAACGGCGGGTCCACCCGAGTGGCGAGCACGAGCGTCAGTTGGGCCGGGCACAGATCGATCAGCCGTTCGAGCCCGCGGTGCACGTCGGCGCTGTCGATCAGGTGGTAGTCGTCGAGCACGACGATCAGTGGTTCGGCGTCGACGAGCTCGTTGACGAACGCGGGAACGACGACGCGGTCGTCGCCCTGCGAGCCGATCACCATCGGCCCGACTGCTGCTGCCAGCTCGGGGCGGCACCGCCCGATCGCCGCGACGAGCGAGGACCAGAAC
The DNA here is from genome assembly GCA_025463425.1 of Ilumatobacteraceae bacterium. GTDB lineage: Bacteria > Actinomycetota > Acidimicrobiia > Acidimicrobiales > Ilumatobacteraceae > WLMZ01. The sequence continues at coordinate 3,079 of JAOBWQ010000268.1, forward strand.
CTGGCCGGATCGGAATCGCTGTCCTCGATCTGCAACCACGCCACGGGTCGGGAGCTCCGCAGCGCCCACGACGCGACGAGCGTCGATTTGCCCGAGCCCGCGGGCGCGCTGACGAGCAGCAGTGGGATGCCTTCGTCGACGCCCCGGTCGAGCACGACGTCGAGCCGGGTCCGATCGACCAGACGGGTCGGCGACGAGGGTGGTTGCAGCTTGGTCGCCGCCATCCCCATCGTGTGATCGCCGGCCATCCGGCGGACCCTACTGTCGCGACGTCATGGGGGTGAGATGACGCCGCGGGGAAGCCTGCTGGGCTCAGATCTCGGCGCGCACCTCGGCGTCGTGCTCGCCCAGCAGCGGAGCCCGACGGTGCACCCCGGACTTGGTCCGGCTGAACTTGATCGGCGAGTTGGCGAACACGGTCGGCCGTTCGGCGCCCGGTGTCTCCAGCGCGACGAGCATCTCGCGTGCGATCAGGTGTGGATCGTCGAACAGCATCGCATTGGTGTTGACCGGCCCGACGGGCACCTTGCCACCGAGGATCTCGATCACCTCCGCAGTCGTGTGAGCCGCCATCCAGCTCTCGATGATCTCCATGACCATCGCCCGGTTGCCGTTGCGGGAACGGTTGGTGCTGGTGCGCTCGTCGTCGATCAGGTCGGGCCGCCCGATCAGCTCGCAGAGGATCGGCCAGTGGTTGGTCGGCGCTGCCATCGCGCACGCACCGTCGGCGGTGTGAAAGATCCCGAACGGGATGTGGATCGGGTGCATGTTGCCGTTGGGGACATCCGGCCGACCCCAGTAGCTGTAGCGGTAGACGGTCTCCTCGTTCATCGCCACGAGGGCGTCGTACATCGCGACGTCCACGAACTGTCCGAGGCCGGTGCGACGGGCCTCGTGCACGGCGGCGGTGATGCCGAGCGCGAGCAGCGTGGCGGGGTAGGTGTCGCCGATGCTGGGCCCGACCCGGGTCCCGAACGTGCCGGGTTCGCCCGTGGACGCGACGAGTCCGCTCATCGCCTGGGCGATGACATCGAAGGCCGGCCACGATGCGTAGGGGCTCTCCCCGGTGCGTGGATCGCCGAACCCGCGAACCGCGCCGTAGACGATGCGCGGGTTGACAGCGGCCAGCGCCTCGTAGCCGATGCCGAGCTTGTCCAGCACGCCGACCCGGAAGTTCTCGACGATCACGTCCGCAGTGCGGACCAGATCGACCAACGTTGCCCGGTCGGCCTCCTGCTGCAGGTCGAGCACGATGCTGCGCTTGGAACGGTTGACGCTGGCGAAGTAGCCGCCGTAGTTGCGGGTCGTGTCGCCCGACGTGAACGGCCCGCCCGAGCGGGTGAAGTCACCCTTCGGTGGCTCGACCTTGATCACGTCGGCCCCGAGATCGGCGAGGAGCATCGTGCAGAAGGGTCCGGAGAGCGCCGCGGTCAGATCGATGACGCGCACGTCGGTGAGCGGCCCGCTGCGATGCGGCAGCGGTTGGACGGCGTGTTGGTGCCCCAGGGTGTGGTCCATCGAATGACTCCTCCGCGAGCACGGTTGATGAGGATGTGCATTGCTGCTCTCCAATCAGGAGAGTATAGTTCTCACTCATGCGACTCGGTCTCATGGTTGGCCCCGAGCGGGCTCGGTACGCGACGAAGGTCGACCGCATGCTCCGCGACGCGAAGTGGGCCGAGGACAACGGCCTCAGCACGGTCTGGATCCCACAGGTGCCGGACGAGTTCGACGCGATGACGGCGGCCGCGCTCGTCGCCCACCAGACCTCGCGCATCGAGATCGGCACAGCGGTCGTGCCGCTGCAGTCCCGGCACCCGATCGCGCTCGTCCAGCAATCGCTCTCCACCCAGCTGATCGCCAACGGCCGGTTCACGCTCGGCCTCGGACCGTCGCACCACTGGATCATCCAGGACATGCTCGGTCTCCCGTACGAACGCCCGGCTGCGCTCACCGCCGACTACCTCGACGTGGTCGATGCGGCGATGGCCGGGCCCGGCCCGATCACGGTCGCCAACGACTCGTTCCACATCGACAACCCGATGTACGTCACCGATCAGCCACGCATGCAGGTCATGCTGGCTGCGCTGGGTCCGTTGATGCTCGAGCTCGCCGGCGCCAGGACCGACGGCACGATCCTCTGGCTCGCCGACGAGCAGGCGATCGAGTCGCACATCGCACCGCGGATCAACGCAGCTGCTGCTGCAGCCGGCCGGCCGGCGCCGCGCATCGTCGCCGGGGTGCCCGTCTGCCTGTGCCAGCCGGACGAGGTGGATGCGGCCAGAGCGCGCGCCAACCGGGTGCTCAGCGAGGCCACCATCTCGCCGAACTACCAACGCCTGCTCGACAGGGGCAGCGCGCGCAGCGTCGCCGACATCCTGGCTGCGGGTGACGAAGAAATGGTCCGCAAGCGCCTGGCCGCCTTCGCCGACGCCGGTGTGACGGATGTGTCGGTGCGCGTGCTGCCCATCGGCGACGACCGCGATGCGTTGCTCGAATCCAGCCGGCGGACGCGCGACCTGGTCGCTTCGTTGGCGACGTCGTTCGGATGATCACCATCCGTCTTGCAATCCCACCATGCTGGCGTGAGAATCATGTTCTCGTTCAGCGAGCACGAATCTTTCAGAGTGAGGACCGATGACAACTCTCTCGGGCATGCCCGTCTTCGATGCCGACAACCACCTCTACGAGACCGAGGACGCGTTCACCCGCCATCTCCCCGATCGTTACAAGAACGCGATCCAGTACGTGCAGGTCAAGGGTCGGACCAAGATCGCCGTCGGCGGCAAGATCAGCGAGTACATCCCCAACCCCACGTTCGAGGTCGTGGCCCGGCCGGGCGCGCAGGAGGACTACTACCGGCACGGCAACCCGAAGGGGCTCAGCCGCCGCGAGCTGTTCGGCGAGCCGATCAAGGCGCCGCCCGCGTTCCGTGAGCCGGCTGCCCGACTGAAGATGATGGACGAGCAGGGTCTCGATCGAACGCTCGTCTTCCCGACCCTGGCCAGCGTGCTCGAGGAGCGGATGAAGGACGACCCCGAGCTGATGCACGTCGCGATCCACTCGCTCAACCAGTGGCTGTACGAGACGTGGCAGTTCGACTACGAGCACCGCATCTTCACCACGCCGGTGATCACCCTGCCGATCGTCGAGAAGGCGATCGAGGAGCTCGAATGGGTCGTCGCGCGCGGTGCCAAGGTCGTGCTGATTCGGCCGGCGCCGGTGCCCGGGTTCAAAGGTCCACGGTCGTTCGCTCAACCGGAGTTCGACCCGTTCTGGGAGAAGGTCGTCGAGCACGACATCCTCGTCGCGCTGCACTCCTCGGACAGTGGCTACGAGCGCTTCACCAACGAATGGATCGGCAGCAACACCGAGTTCTTGCCGTTCCAACCGAACGCGTTCCGCATGCTCTCGTCGTGGCGCCCCATCGAGGACGCGGTGGCGTCGCTGATCTGCCACGGCGCGCTGACCCGGTTCCCGACGCTGAAGATCGCGGTTGTCGAGAACGGTGCCAGCTGGGTCGAACCACTGCAACGCAGCATGAAGGACCTCTGGAAGAAGATGCCCCAGGACTTCCCGGAGAACCCGATCGAAGCGATGCGCCGGGCCATCCACATCAGCCCGTTCTGGGAGGAGGACTTCGGCCGGCTCGCCGAGCTGCTCGGCCCCGACCGTGTCCTGTTCGGCTCCGACTTCCCTCATCCCGAGGGCCTCAGCCAGCCGGTCAAGTTCGCCGAGGAGATCAAGCACCTCGATGAGGAACTGGTCGGCAAGATCATGGGCGGCAACTTGGCGCGCCTGATGAACATCGAGAACGCGGCACTCGCCACTGCCCCCTGAGCCCGCAGGCGTCAGCGCTTGTCGAGCATGCGGTCGAGGTTGACGCGGAGGTCCTCGCTGTTGAACGACTCGTACTCTGCGGCGAGGGCGAAGTCGATGGTGGCCAGCACGGCGCGCTCCATGTGCATGTTCATGACCCGCTTGGTGGCCTCGACCGCGTACCTGGGCAGCTTCGCGATCTTGCGCGCGCACGCGACGGCGGCGTCGTACACCTCGCCGTCTTCGCAGACGTGGTTGACCAGGCCGATGGCAGCGGCGCGCTCGGCGGTGATCCGGTCCCCGGTGAACGCGTACTCCTTGGCGAGCAGCAGGCTGGTGTGCAGTGGCCACGTGATCGGGCCGCCGTCGGCTGCGACCAGCCCGACGACCACGTGCGGATCGGCGAGATGTGCGCTCCGCGCCATGAACACGACGTCGGACAGCGAGACCAGGCTGCAGCCGAGGCCGACTGCGGGCCCGTTCACCGCGGCGACGACCGGGACGCGGCACTGCACCATGCCGAGCACGAGACGCTTGCCGGCCTCGATCGTCCGGCGCCGCAGTGCGGTGTTCTTGCTCAGCTCGTCGAGGTAGGTGAAGTCGCCGCCCGCCGAGAACGCCCGGCCGTTGCCGGTGATGACGACCGCCCGAGCATCCTGGTCGGCGCTGATCTGTGGGAACAGGTCGGCGAGACCCTCGTGCAGCTCGTGGTTGACGGCGTTGAGGTTGTCCGGCCGGTTGAGGCGGACGATGCGCAGTGGGCCGTCGGCCTCGACGGTGATCTCGGTTGGGA
>JAOBWQ010000279.1 GCA_025463425.1 Ilumatobacteraceae bacterium
GCGCTCGTGTGCCTTCTCGTGTTCGGTCTGTTGGGCGGCTGGATCCTCGCCGGACGAATGCTCGCGCCGCTGGCCCGCATCGCCGCCGCCACGCGGCTGGCGGCGAGAGGGTCGCTCAGTCACCGAATCGAACTGGAAGGTCGTCGCGACGAGTTCCGTGAGTTGGCCGACAGCTTCGATGCCATGCTCGGTCAGCTCGAAGCACAGGTCGAGGAACAGCGCAGGTTCGCGGCGAACGCGTCGCACGAGTTGCGCACTCCGTTGGCGATCACGCAGACGATGCTCGATGTCGCCCGGAATGATCCGACACGCGACAGCAGTGAGCTCGTCGAGCGTCTCAGCATCGTCAATGCCCGTGCGATCGAGCTGACCGAAGCGTTGCTGGTGCTGAGCCGGAGCGACCAGCGTTCGTTCACCCGGGATGAGGTCGACGTGTCCCTGATCGTGGAGGAAGCCATCGAGACGCTGCTGCCCTTGGCCGAGTCGCGAGGTGTGAGCATCGAGACGTCCGGCGATGTCGCGCCAGTCGTTGGTTCCCGCGCGCTGCTGTTGCAGATGACGACGAACCTCCTCCACAACGCGATCGTGCACAACCTCGCCGAACACGGCACGGTCCGCGTCGTGACGACCGTGCGCTCCGACTCCGTCCTCCTCACGGTCGAGAACACCGGCGCGATCCTGACCGCGCACGTGGCGTCCACCCTGACCGAACCGTTCCAACGCGGCACGGCGAGAATTCGCCGGGACCACGGTGGCGTCGGCCTCGGCCTCGCAATCGTGAAGAGCATTGCGCGAGCACACGACGCCACATTGGTCGTGGCGCCCCGCGCCGAGGGTGGACTGGTGGTCACCGTCGAGCTCCCCGTCGGCCGAGGCCCAGTCGAATGATCTGCTCCGGGGCAGCCTCACCGGCGGGGGAGTGGATCAGACCTCACGCGATCGGGAAGTCGAAGTAGGTGTCTGGGTACGGTTCGTCCGCCAGCGAGTAGTGCCACCACTCGCAGTCGTATCGCTTGAACCCACTGCGCTCCATGATCTCGCACAGCGTGTCTCGATTGAGGGCTTCGACCGGGGTGACCGATGGTGCTCCGTGATGTGAGCGCTCGTCCATGAGATCGTGACGTCCGCCCATCGGTGCCAGCTCGCCGGTGTCCAAGCGGAACAGGGTGAGGTCGACAGCGCTGCCGCGGCTGTGCCCTGATCTCGGCGCGACGTAACCGTCCGTGATCATCTCGGCGCGGTTGATGTTGGGATAGAAGCCGGGCTTCGTGCGCCCGTCCTCGGGCTGGCGAGACCACTCCAAGAAGCGATCGACGGCGCGCTGCGGGCGGTACGCGTCCCAGAGCAGCAGCCCGAAGCCGAGGGTCGACGCTCGCGACTGTGCGGTGAGCAGCCCTCCTGCGAGGGCGTGCGATCCGACGATGCGGTTGACCTCGTAGCCGTTGACGGGCATTCCGGTGAAGTTGTCCCACGTCGCGTACTTGGAGTCCCAACGCGCGCCGGTGAGCACTTCGTCGAGGAAGAGGAAGCCGCGTTCCATGATCAGCGCTCCAACGCCAACGTGATGCAGCGGTCGATCACCGAGGACATCGACACTCCTGCGGCGGCCATCATGCGCGGGTAGCGGCTGTACGACGTGAATCCCGGCAGCGTGTTGACCTCGTTCAAGACGACGCGGCCGTCCGGTTGGAGGAACATGTCCACCCGGGCGAGGCCCTCGCAACCGATCGCTGTGTAGATGGCCCGAGCCGTGGCTCGCACACGGTCGCGCACATCCGCCGTGATGTTCGCCGGAACGGTGATGACTGCGTTCTCTGATCCCTTCTCCGGCTCGGCCTCCTGATGGATGCGGAACAACCCGTGAGACAGATCGATCTGGTCGACCTCTCCGACGAACAAGTCGGTGCCGTTGCCCAGCACGGCGCAACCGACCTCGGTCCCGACGACAGCCTGCTCGATGAGCACCTTGCTGTCGTACTGCCGTGCGGCTGCGATTGCAGCAGCCATGTCGTCGTCCCGCTCGACCTTGGAAACGCCGAACGACGAACCCGACCGCGCCGGCTTCACGAACACCGGGTACGACAGGCCGGTCGGCGGCACAGCGTCGCTCAGCACATGGAACTCGGGGGTCGGAATCCCGGCCGTGCCGACGACGGTGTAGGCGAGCGACTTGTCCATGCAGATCGCCGAGCTCTGGATGTGGCAGCCGACGTAGGGGATGCCGGACAGCTCCAACAGCCCCTGGATCGCGCCATCCTCACCCAACCTGCCGTGCAGCACCGGGAACACCACGTCGACGCGCAGCATCTCGCACTCGCCGTCGTTCACGACCATGAGCCCGTGCGCTCCGCGATCTGGCGAGATCACGGCCCGGAGCCCGGCAGCGTCCTGCCACCCGGGTGCCGGGGTGTCGCACAGCGACCAGACGCCAGACTTGCCGATCCCGATGAAGATCGGTTCGTATCTGTCTCGGTCGATCGAGGACGCCACCTCCATCGCCGACTTCACCGACACGTCGTGCTCCTCAGAGCAGCCCCCGAACAAGATCGCGATCTTCGGCTTCTTCGTCATTCGTTCGACTCCTTTCAAACCTCACGCACTTCACGAGAGTTCCTTCGACCGTGTCGCGAAGCGCTCGCTGCGTGAAGTACGCGGTGTGCGGCGTGACGATCACGTTGGACAACTTCAGCAAGCGGGCGAGCAACTCGTCCTCGGCCGGCCGACCCGAGTGGTCGGCGTAGAAGAACGCATCTTCACCCTCGACCACGTCGAGAGCCGCGCCGCCGAGGTGGCCTCGCTCCAACGCCGCGACGAGCGCTGAGGTGTCGACCAGGGCGCCACGTCCGGTGTTGATCAGCAAGGCGTCGTGCTTCATCATCTCGAGCTGCGCTCGTCCGATGATGTGGTGTGTCTCGTCGTTGAGCGGCAGGTGCAGCGTCACGATGTCGCTCTCGACCAGCAGCTCGTCCAGCGACGTGAACTCGGCCGCCGCGTGAGCGATCCGACCGCCGTTGTTCGCCAACACCCGACAACCGAAGGCCGAGAGCCTCCGGATGACAGCGCTGCCGATGCTCCCCACGCCGAGGACTCCAACCGTCATGTCACGCAGGTCCCTGCTTCGAGCAGCGGCCAACCTGAAGTCGAGGTTCCGTGCAGCAGTGGTCGTACGGGTCGCGTCGCGGATCGACATCAGGATCAGCATCAACGTGTAGTCGGCGACACCGTCCGGCGCGTACGAGACGTTCTCGACGGTCATCCCGAGCGCATGAGCGGCGCGCAGATCGATGTGATCGAGACCGATGCTCCGCGTCGAGATGTGCTCCACACCAGCGTCGTGCAGCGCGCGCAGCGTCCTTGCGGACACGTCGGACCTGTGACCAACGCTGACGCACCGACTACCAGCGGCTCGACCCGCGCGCGACGGATCTGCCTCGACCAGCGTCGGTACCACGCCGAATCGGGGAGCCACTTCGGAGAAGAGCTCGGCCTCGTCCCGCTCGCACCCGAACACTGTCAGCCGGAGAGCGCTCATGATGTCTCGCCAAGAGTGCTGTGCCCGCAGCTCGTCGCAGACGCGCTGATCGACCGTCGATCACCGAAATGGACGGACTCGTCAGGGAAGGTCACGCCGCCCACTCAAGACAAGCCGCTGTCGCCACGAAGTATCTGATTCTCGATACGCCAGCAATACGCAGGTGGATGGCTCTCCTCGCTGGGCGACCTTCGAAACTCGTCGTGCAGATATCTGCTCCGACCTGTTGACAGAATAAATAAGTCTGCTGTACTAATTAACTCGTGACACGCCAGGGGACGTTCGAGCAGCCGATCAGCCGTACCTCCGCTCCGGTGAAGGCGGCACCCTCTGACGCCCGCCCACGCAACCGCACTCTGTTGCTGCAGGCGTTGCACAGCAGCGGGCCGCAGAGTCGAGCCGACCTCGCCAGGCTGAGCGGGCTCACGCCGACGACGGTCTCCGCGGTCACCGCCGAGCTCATCGCCGATGGTCTGATCAGCGAGCACGGACGCAAGGCGAGCACCAGCGCCGGCAAGCCGGCGACGTTGTTGGGTGTCGAGCCCGATGCGTGCCACGTCATCGCTCTCGATCTCAGCGACGACGACGTCGTCGAGGCCGCCGTCGTCAACCTCGCCGGCAAGATCGTTGCGCGCCGCTCGCACCGGCGGAACGGCGAGACCGGCAAGAAGGCAACGGCATCCATCGTCCGCCTCGCCAAGGACATCGCCCAATCGATGGAGCGCCCCCTGCTCGGCATCGGTTGCGCGACGCCGGGCATCGTCGACGACGCGGGCGTCGTCCTGACCGCGGCACACGTGAAGTGGCGCGACGAGCCCCTGGCGGCGAAGTTGGCGGACGCGCTCGGTGCGCCGAGCTACGTGGCCAACGACGCCAATGCGGCGGTGCTGGCCGAGTACAGCGCCGCCGGCAACGATGCCGAGAACTTGCTGCTCGTGCGCGTCGGCGGCGGTGTCGGCGCAGGCATCGTCATCGGGGGAGAGCTGTTCGTCGGTGACCACTTCGCCGCTGGCGAGATCGGGCACGTCACGGTGGACGACGAGGGCGCTGTCTGCAAGTGCGGGCGGCGCGGATGCCTCGAGGCCGTCGTCTCGGCGCCGCTGTTGGCGACGCGGTTGCAGGGCCTCGACGACACCGACCGGGCGAAGTCGTTGCAGCTGGCGGGCCGCCACCTCGGGATCGCCCTGGCAACCCTCGTCGGCGCGCTGGACCTCTCCGACATCGTCATCTCCGGCCCGCTCGACCTCCTCGACGACCGGTTCCGGCTCGCCGCGCTGGACACCATCCGCCATCGCACGTTCCCGACCCTCGGGGAGCGCGTCACGGCCCGCTTCAGCTCGCTCGGCGATGACGGCGTGCTGCTCGGCGCATTGGCGCTCGTCGTCCGCAACGAGCTCGGCATCGCCTGACGTCCAGGTCTCACACCACCAGCACACATCAGCACCACAAAAGGGGAACACACATGAGAATCCGAAAGTTCGCTGCCGGTCTGGCAGCCTTGAGCATCGCACTGACCGCGTGCGGGTCGGACAACAAGGGCAGTGCGGGCACGACTGCCGCTGCCGTCACGACCGCCGCGGCCGTCACGACCGCGGCGCCCGCCGAGACCACCGCGGGGTCGACCGCTGAGACGACTGCAGCCACGACAGCCGACACGACAGCCGACACCACTGCAGCCACGACGGCTGCGACCGAAGCCGGCGACACCACGGTTCCACCGCCGATCACCGGTGGCACCGGCACGGGCGGCGAGATCCGCCTGTGGCTGAACGGTGGCGACACACCTGACGGGTTCGTCGAGTACGCGATCGGCGAGTTCAACAAGGAGCATCCCGACGTGCGCGTCACGTTCGAGCGTCAGCAGTGGACGGGCATCGTCGAGAAGCTGACGACCGCGTTGTCCAGCAGTGACAGCCCCGATGTGATCGAGCTCGGCAACACCCAGGCTCAGGCGTTCGAAGCCGCCGGTGCGCTCGAGGACCTCACCGCCAAGCAGGCCGACCTCGGCGGCGACGATCTCCTCCAGAGCCTGGTCGAGGCCGGCACGTACGACGGGAAGTTCGACGCCGTGCCGTACTATGCCGGCGCCCGCGTCATCCTCTATCGCAAGGACCTGTTCAAGTCCGCCGGCGTCGAGGTGCCGACCACCATCGACGAGATGCTCGCCGCGGCGAAGAAGCTGAAGGAAGCCAACACCGCGACCGCGAACTTCTCGGGCATGTACCTGCCCGGCAAGAACTGGTTCGCCGCGTTGCCCTTCATCTGGGTCAACGGTGGCGAGATCGCCACACAGGACGGCGACAGCTGGAAGGGTGGGCTCGAGTCGGACGGCTCGATCAAGGGCCTGAC
>JAOBWQ010000303.1 GCA_025463425.1 Ilumatobacteraceae bacterium
GTGATCGGCGCCGGGCTGCCGGGTGGGACCAGCTTCATGGAGGACTACACGTACCACCTCGGGCCGGGTGTGCAGAAGACGCTCGGCGCGCACATGCTCGAGGTCTGCCCATCGATCGCTGCGACGAAGCCGGCGCTCGAGGTGCATCCGCTGGGGATCGGCGGTCGTGACGACCCTGCGCGACTCGTGTTCGATGCCGCCCCAGGGCCGGCGATCGTGGTCGGCCTGGCCGACCTCGGCGCCCGGTTCCGACTGGTGGCCAGTGAGATCGACACCGTCGAGCCGGACGAGCCTCTCCCGCTCCTCCCTGTCGCACGCGCTGTGTGGACGTCGCGGCCCGACCTCCGCACTGCCGCCACCACGTGGCTGATGGCGGGTGGCCCCCACCACACCGCGTACACGTCTGCCCTCGATCGCGAGACGGTCGACGACTTCGCCTCGATCGCCGGGGTAGAGCTGGCATGCACCGATGCCTCGACCACCATCGCCCGCTTCCGCGACGAGCTGCGGTGGAACGCTGCCTGGCACCATCTCGCCCAGGGCGTGTGAGGACCGTCGAGTTCGCTCCACCGTGGCCTAGCGTCTCGCCGTGACCAACGCTCGACGGACCCCGGTGATGGCCGATGTCGCGCGTCGCGCGGATGTGTCGGTGATGACCGTTTCACGTGTGATCAACGACCATCCCTCGGTCACGGACGAGACGCGAGCCCGTGTGCAGGCTGCGATCGATGCGCTCGGGTACCGCACCAACATGGCCGCGCGCACCCTGGCCGGCGGACGCTCGCGGCTGCTCGGGGCGATCAGCGTGGAGACCACGTTCTACGGGCCGTCGCACACTCTGTTCGGCATCGAAGGCGCGGCCCGGGTGGCGGGGCACACGGTCAACTTCGTCACGGTGCGCGAGCCGAACGTGGCGGAGCTGCGCAGTGCGATCGGCCACCTGCGCGGCGCGCATGCCGAAGGAGTGATCGTGATCGCACCGGTGCACGGGGTGGTCGAGGCCCTGCGCGAGATCCGACCGGACGTGCCGATGGTGATCACCGCAGAGAGCCCGATCGCGACATCGACGGTGAGCATCGACCAGCACAGCGGAGCGCGAATGGCCATCGCCCACCTGCTCGGCCTCGGCCATTCGACGGTGCACCACGTGCGCGGTCCGCGAGGCTGGATCGATGCCGACGCGCGTGCCGAGGGTTGGCGCGCGGAGCTGCGCGCTTCGCAGCGTTCGATCCCGCGTGCCCTGACCGGCGACTGGAGTCCGAGATCCGGGTACGCGGCAGGACAGGCGCTCGCCGCCGATCCGAACGTCACGGCCGTCTTCGTCGCCAACGACCAGATGGCGGTCGGCGTCCTGCGCGCCCTGCACGAAGCGGGCCGGCAGGTGCCGCGCGACCTCAGTGTTGTCGGCTTCGACGACATCCCCGAAGCTGCCTTTCTCATACCGCCACTCACCACCGTGCGACAGGATCTCGACGACGTCGGCAGGCGCAGTGTCGAGCTGCTCCTCGAGATGATCGCTGGTGGTGATGGCCGGCGGATGACCATCGAACCTCAGCTCGTCATCCGAGCGAGCTCTGCTGCCCCTCGTTCGTGATCGACCTCGGGATGCGGCACTGTCGAACGGTCAGAGGTACCACCCGCCGTTGACACCGATCTGCTGTCCGGTCACGAAGCCGGCCTCGTCGGAGCACAGGTACTGACATGCCGCGGCGATGTCCTCGCCGACGCCGAGGCGGCCGACCGGCGTCATCTGGGCCACCATGTCGAGCGGGACGGGCAGTTCGCCACTGGCTTCGCCGGCGCGGGCCATCGGGGTGTCGACCACCGAAGGCGGGATCGTGTTGACCGTGATCCCGTTGCGCGAGTACTCCACGGCCAGCGCCTTGGTGAGCGCGATGATGCCGCCCTTCGACGCCACGTAGTGGGCGCGCTGGGGTGCGCCCATCTGCGCGCTCGCCGATGAGATCGTCACGATGCGCCCCCAGTTCGCCGCGATCATGTCGGGAATGATCGCCTGGATGCAGTGGAAGGTCCCGGTCAGGTTGACGTGCAGGACGCGCTCCCAGGCCTCGACGGTGATCTCGGTGAAGTTCGCGAAGCCGTCGATGCCCGCGCTGGTCACCAGCACCTCGATCGGACCGAGATCAGAACGAACGGCCGCGACTGCGCGGTCGACGGACTCGCGGTCGCCGACATCGACCACGTACCCGCTGACGCCGAGCTCGGCCACCGCCGACGCGACCAGGTCGGCCTGGACGTCGAACGCCGCGACCCGGTACCCGGACTCCGCGAACCGCTGCGCGACCGAGCGTCCGATGCCGGACGCCCCGCCGGTCACCACCGCGACGCGGCTCATGACGCGACGCTCGCGGTGGCCGCCGGCGTGAACTCGAGGTGCAGTGCCTGCAGGCCGCGCAGGATGTAGATCGGCTCCTGCTGGTAGCGCCGGTCCTCCGGCGGGCCGTGTTGCTCCGGGTCGATGCGGATGTCCGTGGTGCGTGCGAGGAGACGCTCGATGCTGATCCGCGCCTCGATGCGCGCGAGAGGCCCGCCCGGGCAGGCGTGGATGCCGCGTCCGAACGCGAGGTGCTCCTTCGCGTTCGGCCGGTCGTGGCGGAACTCGTCCGGATCCTCGAACCGCAGCGGATCTCGGTTGGCCCCGCCCGGGAACACCGACAGGACCGTGCCGGCCGGGATCTCGACCCCACCGAGCACGGTGGTGACCTGGGTCATCCGGCCGATGCTCTTCACCGGACCCTCGGTGCGGAGCACCTCCTCGACGAAGTTGGGGATCAGACCCGGATCGGAACGAAGCGCGGTCTGGATGTCGGGTCGTTCGGCGATCACGTGCATCGCCGCGCAGATCAGCCGAGCGGTGGTGTCCTGCCCCGCGGCGAAGAGGAACGCCGCCATGCGCGCGACGACATCGACCGGAGGGATGCTTCCATCCGGAAACGTCGCGGTCGCGATCTGGGTCAGCACGTCATCCGCGGGCGCGAGACGGCGGGCTTCGACGTGCTCGCTGAAGCGTTCGATGAGGAACCCGAGCGGATCGTGCGACATCTGGTTCGGCGCGCCGTCGGACACGGTGGGCAGGGCTCCCAGGTTCCTGCGGAACTCGGCGCGTTCGTCCTCGGGCACGCCGAGCAGATCGGCGATCACCAGAACGGCGAAGCCCTGCCCGAAGTCGCGCATCACTTCGAACCGGCCGCGGTCGATGAACTCGTCGATCTGTCGATCGGCGAGCACCCACATCGCCTCTTCGTTCTCGCGCATCCGGCGCGGTGTGAACAACCGCGCGATGAGCGAGCGGGTCTGGTCGTGGGTCGGCACGTCTTCGGTGATCATGTACTCGGACATCGGCAGTTCGGTCCGGTGCTCGGCGATGAACGCGACGATGTCGTCGCCTTCAGGTTGCGTGGTGAAACCGGGGAACGGGCCGGATGCCGAGTTGCACGACGAGAAGCGGTCGTTGCTGCGCAACGCCTCGTGGGCCTCCTCGTAGCCGGTGACGCCGACGACCCCGTGGTGGGCCAGGTGGGCGACCGGACAGCTCTCGCGCAGGTGCGCGAAGAATCTGAACGGATCGTCGACCAGCGAGGGGTCGGTGAAGAAGTCGACGTCGGCATAGATGTCGGTCATGGATGGAACCCCCGTGGATGGCAATGCTGAGCGGTCGCTCAGCGATGCTGTGCGACTGCTTAGCATTGCCATCGCGGAGCTGTCAACGCGGCTGCTCGACGTGCGACAATGCCCGGAGATGACATCGACCAGGCGGCTCGGCACCGACGATTCCAAGACCCGCACTGCGTTGCTCGACGCCGCGCTGCAGCTGATGCTCGAGGACGGCTACGCAGGGGTCACCTCGCGTCGGGTGGCCGCCAAGGCCGGGCTGAAGCCGCAGCTGGTCCACTACTACTTCCGGACGATGGACGATCTGTTCCTCGCCATGTTCCGGCGCGGGGCGGACTGGAACCTGGAACGCCAGACGCTGGCACTGGCATCGGACCAACCGTTGCGCGCGCTCTGGGACTTCAGCAGCGAGCCTGCCGGCGCGACCTTGACCATCGAGTTCTCCGCTCTCGCCAACCATCGTCCGGCGATCCGCTCCGTCGTGCTCGACTATGCCGAACGGTTCCGTCAGCTCCAGATCGCAGCGCTCTCGAGCGTGCTGAGCGACTACGGCATCGACGTCGATGCCTATGAACCGGCCGCATTGGTGCTGATCTTGCAGAGCATCGCCCGCTTCATGGTCATCGAAGATGCGCTCGGAGTGACGACGGGTCACGAAGAGACGCTGGCCCTCGTCGCCCGCCTGTTGCACCGCTTCGAGGGCGACCAGCCGTGAGCGCCGCGGACGCCGTCGTCATCTGGCGTTGTTGATCGCGGTCCAGACGCGCTCGGGGGTGCACGGCATGTCGATGTGCGTGACGCCCAGGTGTGACACCGCGTCGACGACCGCGTTCTGAATGGCCGGTGTGGATCCGATGGTGCCGGACTCTCCGATGCCCTTGGCTCCGAGCGGGTTGCGCGGGCTGTCGGTCTGCGTGTTCGAGGTCTCGAAGCTGCAGAGCTCGGCCGCCGAAGGAATCGCATAGTCGGCCAGGTTGGAGGTGGTTGGGTTCCCCTGCGCGTCGTACATCACCTGCTCGAACAGCGCCTGCGCCGCACCCTGGGCGATGCCGCCGTGTTGTTGGCCACGGACCAGCATCGGATTGAGGATGCGACCGCAATCGTCGACAGCAACGTGACGCAGCATCGTCACGGCACCGGTCTCGATGTCGACCTCGACGACCGACACGTGAGCGCCGAACGGGAACGTCGAGTCCGTGCCGTCAAAGTCGAGCTCGTGGCGCAGCGCGCCCGGCTCGACGCCGTCGGGGAGCTTCGCCGGATCTTGCGAGGCTGCGGCGAGCTCGACCCAGGTCACTGCGTTGGCCGGCACGCCGGCGACCTGGAGCCCGCCGTTGCCCACAACGATGTCGTCGGGCGATGCTTCGAGCAGGTGCGCGGCGATCTGTTTGGCGCGATCGAGCACGCCCTCGGACGCAACGTGGATGGCGCTGCCCGCGGTCTGCAACGAACGCGAACCGAGAGTTCCCGAACCGCGCGGGACTCGTGACGTGTCGGAGTTGACCAGGGTGATCTGGTCCATCGGGATGCCGAGCACGTCACTGGCGAGCATCGCGAACGCGGTTCGGTGGCCTTGGCCATGGACGCTGGTGCCGGCGAACACCGTCGCTGATCCGTCGGGGTTCACTTCGCAGGCGCCCCATTCGACGTGCAGCCCGACGGGCGCGGTGACTTCGACGTATGCCGACACGCCGATGCCGATCTGCTTGACGTCGCCGGACGCGCGGCGTGCTGCTTGCTCGGCACGAAGATCGGCGTAGCCGGCCGCCTCGAGCGCGGCGTCGAGTGCGTTCTCGTACTCGCCGGAGTCGTAGTTGGCACCGGTGATCGTGGTGCGCGGAAAGCTGTCGGGCTGCATGAAGTTGACGCGTCGGATCTCGGCCGGGTCCATGCCGATCTTGTCGGCAGCAACATCGAGGATGCGCTCGATCAACTGCGTCGCCTCAGGACGTCCTGCGCCGCGGTATGCACCGACCGTGGTGTTGTTGGTGAGCACGGTCTTGGCGTCGAATCGCACCTTCGGAACCTCGTACACACCCACCGACATCATCTGCGTCAGCAGCGGCAGGATCGCGCCGATCGCCGGATAGGCGCCGGCCGACGCCAACACGTCGACATCGAGCCCCACGATCCCGCCTGCGTTGTTCACACCCAATCGAGCGTGCATGACGTAGTCGCGCCCGTGCACCAACGACACCATGTCTTCCGAGCGGCTCTCGACCCACTTCACCGGCCTTCCCAGCGTCAGGGCCGCCTTTCCGGCGATCAGGTGCTCGATGTATGCGGCCGCCTTGGGCCCGAACCCGCCTCCGACCCACGGGCACGCGATTCGCAGCTGTGCAGCATCGAGGCCGAGCATCGGGGCGTAGCCGCCGTGGATCGTGTGCGGTGCCTGGTGCGACACCCACATCGTGAGCCCGTCGTCGGTCGGGATGGCAACGACACCGTTGTTCTCCATCGGCACACCTGCGAGCCGCTGGCTGACCATGGTGAGCTCGACGACGGTGTCAGCGCCCTCGCACGGGTCGCCGCCCTCTTTGCCGAACTCCGTTGCGAAGCAGACGTTCGATCCGGTCTCGGGAAACAGCAACGCCGCATCGGGTGCAAGCCCTGCGGCTGCGGTCAAGATGACCGGCAAGGGCTCGATGTCGGCGTAGATCTCTCGTGCTGCGTCATTCGCCTGAGCCTGCGTCTCCGCGACGACGGCAGCGATCACGTCCCCGACGAATCGGACGCGCTCGGTCGCGAAGATTGGTCGGTTGTAGTCGGGCGGCAACATCGGGAAGCCCTGCATGGCCGGAATGCCCAAGTCGTCACCGCTGTACACCGCGACGACGCCAGGCATCGACCCAGCACCGCCGAGATCGATGGAGGTGATCGCGCCGTGCGCGATCGGTGACCGGGCGAGCGCCACATAGAGCATGTCCGCCTCGACGAGATCGTCGACGTACTTGCCATCCCCGGTCAGCAGCGTCGGATCCTCCAGACGCAGGACCTCGTTGCCCAAGATCGAACCAGCACGAGCCATCGTCAACCCCCATCGTCCACGTTCCCCGATGTGCACACTACGAGGCCTGCGAGGTGTCTGATGACGCGACACTTTCGCAGGTCGCCACTAACTCGTCGCCTTCGCGGTCGGCGACCCGCCAGCTGGCGCATGACCGGCTCCTCTCTCAGAAGCTGCTTGACTTCGATGATGCGATCCGAGCCTGCGACCCGAGTCTCGACGGTGCTGCTGGAAGCGATGGACAACGCCTGGAACGCGTTCATCGAGCGGACCGTTGGGATCTCCGAGGATGAGTACGCGTGGGAGCCCACCGCGGGCGCGTGGACCGTCCGTCGACGCGACGGCGACTGGTTGGCCGACTGGGCTGATCCTGACCCCGTGCCGGCACCCGTGACGACGATCGCGTGGCGCTGTTGGCACATCGCTGTCGACTGCCTCGACAGCTACTCCGCTCGCCTGTTCGGACGTCGAGGGACAGAGCTCACGGGGACGGCATGGGTGGCCGATTGGCCAGCGGCGAGCGTTCTGCTGGACAGGTCGTGGTCGGTGTTCCGTTCCGGAGTCTTCGGCTGGACAGACGACCAGCTGCTGCTGACGCTCGGGCCGGCGTGGGGCACGTTCGCGAACCACTCGAACCTCGATCTCGCTCTGCACGCGCTGCGTGAGGTCGTGCACCACGGCTCGGAGATCGCGCTCCTGCGCGACCTCTACGGCGGCGCAGGTGATGGATCTCGTCGCCTTCCGGTCGTGTAGCGAAAACGGGGAGCTACCGTTCGACGATGCCACGCCTGGAAGCGCTCGTCGATGCAGCGCTGCGCGCCGACGCTGATCTTGCCGTGCTGCACGCGATCCACGGCAGTGTGTCCGCAGCCGAAGTCGCTGCGTCTGTCGAGGTGTGGTGCCGTGTGAACCTCGCAGCCGATGTCGTGGACGCGTGGCTGTGGCGGGTGAGCGTGGGATGTGTCTCCGGGGTGCGTCTCGAGGACGGGCGCGATGTCGTCGTCAAGGTGTACTCCGCCGACCGATCGGCGGAGCGGATCGCGCTGGTGCTCGAGGCGCAGCGGCACGCGGCCGCAGCCGGGATACCCGCGGCGCTGCCGATCATCGGGCCGCGTCCGCTGGCGCGCGGTCTTGCAACGGCAGAGGCGGCATTGCGCGTCGGCCGGCCTGCTCTGTTCAACCAGGAGCCCGACCGGCGAACCGCGGCACACGGCTGGTACGCGCTGAGCCGCGCGTTCGCGGGGCAGGAACACTTGGTCGCCGACGGCGTCGCCTGGTCGGCGCATCCGACGCTGTACCCGCCACCGCACTCGCCGGCGTTCGACTTCCCGGCGACGGCCGACGGAGCCGAATGGATCGACGCCCTGGCGCGAGCGGCGCGCGACGTCATCGACGCACACGACGGCGCACTGAGGGTCGTGCACAACGACTGGCGTGCCGACAACATCCGTCTCACCGACGACGGAACCGGGATCGCTGCGGTGTTCGACTGGGACTCGCTGGCGGTCGATCGCGAGTTGAACGCGCTGGGGACGGTCGCGGCAATGCATTCGGTCGATTGGTCCGGCCCGGAGGACCCGTACTTCGCGACCGCGACCGAATGCGTCGAATTCGTCCGCGCTGCCGAAGAGGCGCGTGGTGCGCCGTTCACGGCCGCCGAGTTGCACGCCGCGAAAGCGTCGATCCTGTTCGGGTGGTGCTACACGGCCCGTTGCGAGCACGCCCGCGCGGCAGTCGGTCACGACGACCGACGCTTCGGCATGCGCGCCCGTGTGCGCGCCGATGGCGCAAGCCTGCTGGCCTGAACCGATCCGGAGGGCAACGAGTTCTGCGTGGGAAGCGAACCGAGACGGCTGGCGCTACGGGCTGATGGCAGCGGCGAAGGCGCCGCCATAGCCGTTGACGAGGGGTTCTGCCGTCTTGAGGCCGTTGGACAAGCTGGGGCAGGAGTCGCGGGACCAGATGTCGTCATCTGTGCGATTGGTGTAGGCGTAGGCGATGAGGGTGAAACCAGGCCCGTCCGGACCGGGCATGCAGCCAGACACCGTGAACGGTGGTGACTCCACAGCGTTGGCTGCAA
>JAOBWQ010000310.1 GCA_025463425.1 Ilumatobacteraceae bacterium
ACTACATCGCGCCCGTCACGACGTTCGCGTCGCGATGCACAGCCATCCGCTCTACGGCACGGTGTGGAGCGACATCGGTGAGGTGCCGCCCGCGATGGACCAGAGCTCGAACCTCGGCGGCGGCGGTGATCTCGTGCTCGTCGCGGAGTACGGGGGCTCGGTCGACAGCTCCGACGCGGCGCGCCAAGCCGTCGATGCGATGGCCGGAGCGGAGTTGGCGTTGTTGGCCGGTCACGGCGTGTTCGTGCTCGGCTCAACCGTGCGCGCGGTGCACCAGCGAGCCGTCGCGCTCGAGCAGCGCTGCCACCATGCCTGGATGGTCCGTGCCGCCGGGGGCGCGCTCACCTCGCCGCTGCCGGCGTGGTTCGTCGAGCGCTCGCGCAACAGCGACGGCAACGGCTTCCGCGGGTTCTGGGAGGCGATGGTGCGCGCCGAGCTGCGCGCCGATCCGACCCTTCTCGACGAGTTGGGCCTGGACGGGCCTGGGCTGGGCGAGCACGGGCTCGACGTCGACTGATGGCCGCGTTCGCGGGGATGCGGGTGATCGACCTCTCCTCCGGCATCGCCGGCGGGTACTGCACCAAGGTGCTCGCCGACGTCGGTTTCGACGTGGTCAAGGTCGAGCCGCCGGCGGGAGATCACCTCCGCCACTGGTCGGCGTCGGCGTCCGTCGGGACCGATGGCGGCAGCGACGGGGCTCTCTTCCGCTACCTGAACACGTCGAAGCGCAGTGTCGTCGCCGACGCCGCAACGGCGCACGGTCGCTCCGCGATCCTCGAGCTCGTCGCCGATGCTGCCGTCGTCGTCGAGAACTGGCAGCCGGGCGTCGTCGAGGCGCTCGGACTCGGCATCGACGATCTGCGCGCAGTCGCCCCGGCGATCTCGCTGGTGTCGATGTCGGCCTTCGGACGTGGTGGTCCGAAGTCCACCCTGGCCGCGAACGAGTTCACGGTGCAGGGATGGTCGGGCTCGATCTCGACCCGCGGCACGCTCGACCGTCCTCCGCTCACCGCCGGCGGGGCAACGGGCGAGTGGGCCACCGGCATCTTCGCTGCGCTGGCGGCAGTGACGTTCCTGCAGCAGTCCGTGTTGAGCGGGCGAGGCGACCACCTCGACGTCTCGATGTTGGAAGCACTGATGCTCACCCACACCACGTACTCGCCGGTGTTCGCGTCGTACCTCGGTCAGCGCGGTGTGCCCAACGTGCGCACGATCGAGCTGCCGTCGATCGAACCGGCCAGCGACGGATGGGTAGGGTTCTGCACGGTCAGCGGCCAGCAGTTCGCCGACTTCGCCACGCTCATCGGCCATCCCGAGTGGGGTGACGACCCGGTGATGCGCCTGCAGAACGGCCGCCAGTCCAGGGCGGCGGAGTTCCGAACAGCGGTCGCCGCATGGACGAGCACGCGCACCGTCGACGAGATCGTCGAGGAGGCGACGTTGTGGCGGATCCCCGTCGTGCCCATCGGCGACGGCGTGACGATCCCTCAGCTGGAGCAGTTCGTGGCGCGCGGGATCTTCGTCGCCAACCCTCGTGGCGGGTTCCTGCAACCGGACGTCCCGTACCGGTTCGGCGACATCGCAGCGCGAGCGTTCACTCCGGCACCGCACCTCGGTGAGCACGATGGCACGATCGAGTCTTCATCGCCTCCGATGTTCCCTGGCCGCACGGCGTGGTCGGCTGCCGACCCCGCTGCCGACAAGCCGCTCCGAGGCCTGCGGATCGCCGACTTCACGGCGTACTGGGCGGGTCCGTTCGCTGCGCAGTGGTGCGCGACGATGGGCGCCGACGTCATCCACGTCGAATCTCCCACACGGCCCGATGGCATGCGCACGGCGACCACGAAGCCGTTGAGCGAGGACCTCTGGTACGAATGGGGGCCGGTCTTCGGCGCTGCCAACACCGACAAGCGCGGCATCGCCGTGGATCTCACCACTCCTCAGGGTCGAGACATCGCACTGCGGCTCGTCGCCGAGTGCGATGTCGTCATCGAGAACTTCTCGCCCCGCGTGATGCCGGGCTTCGGCCTCGGCTGGGACGAGCTCTCGGCAGTTCGCCCCGACCTGATCATGGTGCGCATGCCGGCGTTCGGTCTGTCCGGCCCATGGGTGGATCGCACCGGGTTCGCGCAGACCACCGAGCAGATCTCGGGCATGGCCTGGCGCACCGGGTTCGCCGACGGACAACCGCTGCTGCCCCGCGGCGCGTGCGACCCGCTGGCGGGCGCGCACGCGATGGTGGCGCTGATGGCCGCGCTCGAGCACCGTCGCCGCACCGGGCGGGGCCAGCTCGTCGAGGCAACTCTGGTGGAGGCTGCGCTGAACGTCGCGGCGGAGGTGGTCATCGAGCAACAGGCGTACGGCCAGGTGATCGGCAGGATCGGCAACCGTGCCCACCACGTCGCCCCGCAGGGCTGCTATCGGTGCGTCTCCGTCGACGGCGACACCGAGCGTTGGGCATGCATCTCCGTCGAATCCGACGCGCACTGGGAATCGCTCAAGGCCGAGCTTGGCCACCCTGAGGCGCTGGACGACCCGGCGTTCGCAACGGTCTCGGGCCGCCAGCGTGGGCACGACGTGATCGACGACGTGATCGCGCGGGTCGTGGCAAGCTGCGACCGCGACGAGCTGGTCGAGGCGCTGACGTCTCGCGGCGTCCTCTGCAGTCCGGTGTGGCCGGCGCGCTGCCTGGACGAGCTCGACCAGCCGCGAGCACGGGGATTCATGGAGACCGTCGACCGAGCCGTGGTTGGTGCGCACGAGCTGTGGGGAATGCCGGTCCGACCACTCGAACGTCAGCCGTGGACGTGGACCGAGCGACCATCGCCCACCCTCGGCGAACACAACGACGAGATCCTCGGCGGCCTGCTGGGAATCGACGAGGCCGAGCGCAAGCGCCTCGGCGAGGCCGGCATCATCGGGCGGCGCTGGCTGACCGGTTGATCACGTGTCGAGCGCGACGATCAACTCGTCGCCGGCTTGGTGCCGCCGACGCGTTGGCTGTAGCGCTGCATGTACTCGATCACTTCGGGCTCGCGTGCGCCCAGCTCCTGGTTGCGGTTCTCCAACGCGACGGCTGCGCCGAGGCTCGATGCGTCGAGGTTGTGCCACATCACCTCTTTGGTGCGGCGCAGACCGAACGCGGTGAACGAAGCGACCTGCTCGGCCATCTCCAGCGCTGTCGCTTCGAGGTGCTCGTCGGGCACCACCATCGAGACGAGGCCGATCCGGTCTGCCTCTGCTGCGTCGATGGTGCGCCCGGTCACGATCAGGTCGAACGCTCGTGACGCGCCGATGAGCCGCGGCAGGAAGTAGGTGATGCCGACGTCGGTGCCGGTGAGGCCGGTGCGGATGAACGCGGACGCCATGCTGGCCGAGGTTCCGGCGATGCGGAGATCGCTCGCGCACGCCAACGCGAGCCCGCCTCCGTAGGCGGGTCCGTTGACCGCGGCGATGACGATCTGCGGGGTGTCGTGGATGTGTTGGGCGAGGTTGGCCAGATATGCCTGGCCGCTGATGCCGGCGTGACGGTGACGGTGGGAGCCGACTGCGGGCAGCTCGCCGAAGCCCTTGAGGTCGAGTCCGGCGCAGAAGCCGCGGCCGGCTCCGGTGAGGATCACCACCTTGCACGCATCGTCTGCGGCGACCTCGTCGAGCGCGTCGTGCAGATCGGTGACGCACTGGAAGTTGAGCGCGTTCAGTCGGTCGGGCCGGTTGAGCCGGATCACGGCGACGGCGGCCGATGGATGGTCGACCACCACGGTGGGCGCTGCAGGTGCGGTGTCGAGCGTGTTCATCGTGACCCCTGACGTGCTGGTGAGCTGAGCGGCTCACCGTAACCCCGGCCGCCGCGGAGCTCCGTGCCGGAATGGGTCTCTCTCAGAACGCGAACATCATTTGCTATCGTGCGGTTGATGATCGTGAACGTCGATGCCGACCGTTGCCGTGGCCACGGGATCTGCTGTGCGCTCTGCCCGGACGTGTTCGAGTTGAGCGACGACGGCTACGCCACCGTGCGCCCGGGCGAGGTTCCGGTCGAGCTCGAGTCGGCGGTGCGCGACGCCGTGATGCAGTGCCCGGAACGGGCGATCACCGCGACCTGACGCAGACCGGGTGCGCGGGGCTCAGCGCGGTGCGAACCGCTGCCCGGCGTCGAGGCGGATCGTGCCACCATTGAGCATCGGGTTGTCGATGATCGCCACGGCGAGGCGTGCGTACTCGTCGGGGTGGCCCATCCGCTTCGGGAAGGCGGCGTCCTTGGTGAGCGGCGCCTTGAACTCGTCGGGGAGGCCTTTGGTGATGCCGGTGTCGAACAGGCTCGGGGCGATCGCGTTGACGCGGATGCCGAGCGAGCCGAGGTCTCGTGCCATCGTCAACGACATCCCGGCGATGCCGGCCTTGGACGCTGCGTAGGCCACCTGCCCGATCTGGCCCTCGTATGCGGCGATCGACGAGGTGTTGATGATCACGCCGCGCTCGCCGTCTTCGTTCGGCTCGTTCTTGCTCATGTGGAACGCCTGGAGACGGTTGAGGTTGAACGTCGCGACCAGGTTGAGGTCGATCACGCTGCGAAAGGCATCCAGGTCGTGCGGGCTGCCGTCCTTGCCGATGGTCTTCGCTGCGACACCGCCGCCGGCGGTGTTCACGGCGGCATCGAGCCCGCCGAGCGCCTCGACCGCGGCGGTGATGACGGCCTCGGTGCCCGTGTAGTCGGTGATGTCGCAATCGAAGTACAGGCCGCCGAACGCTGCGGCGACGGCTGCTCCGTCGCTTCCCGGCCGATCGAGGATGGCGACCTTGCCTCCCGCGGCGGCGATGCGTTCAGCAGTGGCGCGGGCCATCCCGGAGGCACCGCCGACCACCATTGCGCGTACGATTGCGATGTCCATGTGAGCCCCCAGGCTGTGACGAGTTCTCGGCGGAGGTTAGGCGGATGTCGTCGCATCGGCAAAAATTGCGTTCGCGCCTGCGAGAACGATCCTCTTGTCAAACGGCGTCGTCGACGAACAGCAGCGCTGGTGTCTCCAGCAGCGCTTTGATCCGCTGCACGAACGTTGCTGCATCCCAGCCGTCGACGATGCGGTGGTCGAAGCTCGACGACAGGTTGAACATCGAACGCGGCACGAAGGCTCCGTCCCGCCACACGGGCCGGGTCTCCATCTTGTTGACCCCGACGATCGCGACCTCGGGCCGGTTGATGATCGGCGTGGTCATCAGCCCGCCCAGTGCCCCGAGCGAGGTGATCGTGATCGTCGAACCGCTCAGTTCCGCCAGCGACGCGTTGCCGTCTCGCGCGACCTTCGCCAGGCGGGTGATCTCGGAGGCGAGCTGACTGAGGCGACGGGTCTCTGCGTGCCGCACGACAGGGACCATCAGGCCGTCGGGCGTCTGCGTGGCGATGCCGACGTGCAGCGCGTCGAAGACGGTCAGGGCGCGTTGCTCGGCGTCGTAGTGAGCGTTGAGCCGGGGCTGCTCGCGGCACGCGATCGCCAGCGCCCTGACGACGAACGGCAGCATCGTCAGTCGTACGGCGTTGGCGCGACGGTTCAGCGCGGCGCGCAGCACCTCCAGCTCCGTCGCGTCGATCTCGTCGACGTAGGTGATGTGCGGGATCTCTGTCCACGCCTCGCCCAGCCGCTCGGCGATCCGTCGCCGGAGGCCTCGCACGTGTTCGACATGCGTGTCGTCGGATCCGGTCGGTGTCGCGCTCCGGGACGAGCCGGTGAGGTGGCGGTCGAGATCTGCATGCACGATCGTGCCGCCAGGTCCGCTGGCAGCGATGTCGTTCAGATCGAGTCCGAGCTCCCGTGCCCGCCGCCGCACCGCGGGCGCCGCGAGCGGATGCGCCTCGGTCCGCGGAGCCGCGGGCTCGATCGGTGGCGGAGCGAGCGAGAGCCGAGCGCCGGTGGGCGGTGGTGCGTCGACTGGCTCGGAGTCGGGTGGAGCCGTCGCGATCGAGCCCTCGATCTCGATCCCGACGAACTCGGTGCCGATCGCCACCATGTCGCCCGGCTCGCCGTGGAGGTAGGTGACGATGCCGGTCACGGGCGAGGAGATCTCGACCGTCGCCTTGTCGGTCAGCACCTCGGCGAGCGGCATCTCCACCCGCACGTGATCGCCGACCTGGACCAGCCAGTCGATCAACTCGGCCTCGGCGATGCCTTCGCCGACATCGGGCAGCTTCACTCCGAAGACCGTCATCGCTCGCGCCCGCCGATGGCCGGGACGGCGTCGCCCATCAGCTGCAGCATCGCCGCGCCGACTCGTTCGGGGCCGGGGAAGTAGGACCACTCCAGTGCATGCGGGTAGGGCGTGTCCCATCCGCACACCCGGGTGATCGGTGCCTCGAGGTGGTGGAACGCACGCTCCTGCACGGTGGCGCTGAGCTCGGCGCCGAACCCGGAGGTGAGGGTGGCCTCGTGCACGATCAGGCAGCGGCCGGTCTTCACCACCGATTCGAGGATCGTGTCGACGTCGAGTGGCAGCAGGGTGCGCAGGTCGATGATCTCGGCGTCCACGCCCACCTCCTCGGCCGCTGCCTGAGCGACGTGGACCAGCGTGCCGTAGGCCAGCACCGTGAGGTCCGTGCCGGCGCGATGCACTCGGGCCTTGCCGAGCTCGATCGTGTAGTGGCCCTCCGGCACCTCGCCGAGCGGGTGCTTGGACCACGGTACGAGTGGGCGATCGTGGTGCCCGTCGAACGGACCGTTGTACACGCGCTTGGGCTCGAGGAAGATCACGGGATCGGGGTCTTCGATCGCGGCGAGCAGCAGGCCCTTCGCGTCGTACGGGTTGGAGACGACGACGGTCTTCAGCCCGGCGACGTGGGTGAAGAGCGCCTCGGGGCTCTGCGAGTGGGTCTGGCCGCCCCAGATCCCGCCACCCGTGGGCATCCGGATCGTGAGCGGGGCGGTGAAGTCGCCCGCCGATCGGTGGCGCAGGCGAGCCGCCTCCGACACGATCTGGTCATAGGCGGGGTACATGTAGTCGGCGAACTGGATCTCGACGCAGGGGCGCATGCCGTAGGCCGCCATCCCCACCGCGATGCCCACGATGCCGGCCTCACTGATCGGCGTGTCGAAGCATCGGTGCGAGCCGAAGCGCTGCTGGAGCCCGTGTGTGCAGCGGAACACGCCCCCGAAGTACCCGACGTCCTGGCCGAACACCACGACGCGGTCGTCGCGCTCCATCGCCACCGCGTGGGCGTCGCGGATCGCCTCGATCATCGTCATCGCCGGCATGTCAACCACACACCTGACGGCGCTGCTCGACGAGGTGCCGGGGGAGTGTCTCGTAGACGTCGTCGAACATCGTCGACGGGTCGCTGGTGGCTCCGGCCTTGGCCTCACCATACGAGTCGGCCTCGGTGAACGCCTGCTCGATCTCCGCGGTGATCTCATCGGTCAGGGCGCGGTGACGCTCGTCATCCCACTCGCCGATGACCACGAGGTGCTGCCGCAGCCGCTCGATCGGGTCGCCGAGTGGGAACCGCGCTGCGGCATCGTCGGGCCGGTAACCGGACGGATCGTCGGAGGTCGAGTGGGCGCCGACGCGCAGCGTGATCCACTCGATCATCGTCGGACCGAGGTTGCTGCGCGCCCGCTCTGCTGCCCAGGTCGAGACGGCGTGCACCGCCAGGAAGTCGTTGCCATCGACTCGCAGCGCGGGGATGCCGAACCCGAAGCCGCGATCGGCGAACGTTGCCGCGGCGCCGCGGGCGAAGTCCTCCGGCGTCGAGATGGCCCACTGGTTGTTCACGACGTTGAGGATCACCGGCGCCTGGTACGTGGATGCGAAGACCAGCGCAGCGTGGAAGTCCGACTCCGCCGACGCGCCCTCGCCGATCCAGGCCGATGCGATGTCGGTGGAGCCGCTCAGCGCGGACGCCATCGCCCAACCGACCGCCTGGATGTACTGGGTGCCGAGGTTGCCGGAGACGGAGAAGAAGCGATGCGCTCGCGAGGAGTACATCACGGGGAGCTGCCGTCCCCGAAGTGGGTCGTGACTGTTCGACAGGACCTGGTTCATCATCGTGACGATGGGGTAGCCGGACGCCACCAACAGCCCTTGCTGCCGATAGGTCGGGAAGTGCATGTCGCCGGGACGCAGCGCACGCTGCTGCGCGCAGGCGATGGCTTCTTCGCCGAGGCACTGCATGTAGAACGAGATCTTGCCCTGGCGGTGGGCGCGGAGCATGCGTGCGTCGAGGCCGCGCACGACGAGCATGTCGCGCAGTCCGGCGCGCAGCTGATCATTCGTCGCAGTGCCGGCCCAGGGTCCAACGGCGTTGCCGTCGTTGTCGAGCACCCTCACCATCTGCTTGCGCATGAGCGCGACCCGCTCGACCTTCTCGTCCAGATCCGGTCGTCGAGCCTCGCCCGCCGGGCTCAAGTAGTGCCCCAGGGGTTCGGTCGAGCCGGGTCGGCAGATCGGCTCGGGGATCCGCAAGCGCAGGCCGGGGGCAGCGTCGTCGAGGTCGATCTCCATGGCGCGACTCTTGCGAACCTGGACCGCCG
>JAOBWQ010000333.1 GCA_025463425.1 Ilumatobacteraceae bacterium
GTTGAACCGCGCCGTGGCCGTCGCACACACCGATGGTCCCCGGGCGGCGCTCCGCGAGCTCGACGCGCTCGCCGTCACCCTCGCCGCCCACCATCGCTTCCATGCCACGGCCGGCTACGTGCACGACCTGATCGGCGATCACGCCGTCGCGCAGTTGGCATACCTGCAGGCGGCGCAGCTGGCGACCAACGAACCGGAACGTCGCTACCTCCGCGCCAAGGCCGAGTCTTGAAAGAGCGCTACGTCTCGTCGGGATCGGAGTCGAGATCCGCCATCACCAGCGAGTCAGGAGCGAGAGAACCCGGTCTCGCGAACGGTGATGCTCAACCTGCCTGCCGGTAGGCCGAGGCCCTCTGGGGCGGTGTCCGGCGCGACCTTGGGGACGCCGTGGAAGATCCGCCGGTTCTCGCCACCGAAGACGAGCAGATCGCCCGATCTCAGCTGGATGTCGACGAACGGTCCGGTGCGCCGATCGACGCCTGCCATCCGAAACGTGCAGGTGTCGCCGAGGCTGATCGTCACCACCGGCGCGTCCGATGGTTCCTCACCGTCTTGATGGAGGCCGAGTCGGGCGCCGGGCTCGTAGAAGTTGACGATCGCCGCATCCGGATCGAACTGGCGTGCCGCATCGATGCCGGCATCGACGATCGCGCGTCGGGCGAGGTCGACCACCGCGCTGGGCATCGCCTTGACCGGCGAGCCGTCGGTGTCGTCGGCGGTGAGCGAGTAGAGGTACGGCTGCCAGTGCCAGCCGAGGCACACCGATTGCACGCTCATCAGATGGCCGGCCGGCACCCTGGGATGGCGGAGGCCTGCCGGCGGTATCGCCCACATGCGGAACTGCTCGACGAGTGCGCGCTGCTCATCCGGCGAGAGCCACGACTCGACGTGCGCGACGTCGGGCATCGGGCGGTTCGTCCGCTGGGCGAGTGTTCGGCCCGCGGCATCGGTTCCGTCGAGTGCGTCGGGCGAGTCGAGTGCGTCGAGTCCGAACGCGAGTTGAGCGACACGAGCAGGCGCTGCATCGGCGAGGATGGTCGGCACGCCACCGAGGCGGCTGGTCGGCATGCGGCTGCGGGCGGATGGCAAGGTGTTCACGTGATGTCAACGTTTCATCGGCTGGTCCTGTGAGGTCGATCCTGCCATTCCCGGATGCGATGCCACGTTCACCGACCGAATCGAAGCCATCGCGCAGTGCACCTCACACAACGGGCTCGGGCGGCGTCTTCTGGTCGTGACCGGCAAACCGACCTTCGAGACGATCGTCTCGACGCACGGGTCCAGGGTCCTGCGTGTCTGCCGCGCCGTCGTCGGTGGGGTCGATGCGGACGACGCGTGGGCGGACACGTTCCTCGCCGCGATGCGCGCGTATCCCGACCTCCCCGCCGATGCGAACATCGAGGCGTGGTTGGTCACGATCGCTCATCGCAAGGCGATCGACATCACCCGCCGTGCGGCTCGTCGCGCCGTGCCGATGGCGTCACCGCCGGAGCGCATCATCGACGCCGCCGAGCCGACCGGTGCCCGGGCCGACATCGTCGACGCAGTGCGTGCGCTGCCGCCCAAGCAGCTGCAAGCCGTGGCCTACCACTACCTCGCCGATCTGCCCTACGCCGATGTCGCGGCGATCGTCGGCTCGAGCCCTGCGGCCGTGCGCCGTGCGGCGGCGGACGGCATCGCCGCGCTGCGGCGAGCCAGCTCCACCGACATCCGACCGAACGGAGACCCTCAATGAACGACCACGACATCATCCGCGCGCTGAGCACCGATGCACACGACGCGAACGACGCGCCGCGACGCCTGCTCGCGCTGCACGATCGACTGGCGGCGGCGGCCGAATCGGAGGGCATCCTCGACGTCGCCTACCGCACGATCGACTCGCCGGTCGGGCCCCTCCTGCTCGCTGCGACAACGGCGGGCCTCGTGCGAGTCGCGTTCGCCGTCGAGGGTCACGACGAGGTGCTCCGGGCGCTCGGAGAGCGGGTCAGCACGCGGCTGCTGCACGCACCAGGACGGCTCGATCCCGCTGCCCGTCAGCTCGACGAGTACTTCACCGGTGGCCGCACTCAATTCGAGATCGCGCTGGACTGGCGGCTGTCGAAGGGGTTCCGGCTCGCCGTGCTCCGTGCGCTCCCGACCATCGAGTACGGCCACACGGCGAGCTACGGCGCGATCGCGACGTTGGCCGAGAACCCGAAGGCGGTGCGTGCCGTGGGCAGCGCGTGCGCGGCCAACCCGATCCCGATCGTGGTGCCGTGCCACCGCGTCGTTCGATCCGATGGCGGCATGGGCGGGTACCTGGGCGGGGCCGAGGCCAAGCGGACGCTGCTGGAGCTCGAAGCGGCAGCATGATCCCGGGGTCAGACGACGGTGCGTTCCATGCAGACGCTGAAGTCCTTGCCGACGAACGCTCCCCACGGTGAGCACCCGACGTAGCCGGCCCGTTCGAAAAGTGCGAGCGCTTCCGGTTGGCGGGGTCCCGTCTCCAACGCGAAGCGCGTGACGCCGAGCGAACGTGCGCGATGTTCGACCTCGTCCAACAACGCTGCGCCGATCTTGTTGCCGCGCGCGGATGGAGCGACGTACATGCGCTTGATCTCGGCGGACCCGGGCTGACCGTCGATGATCCGGAATGCTGCGCATCCGACTGGGCGTCCGCCGAGCTCGGCGAGCAGCAGCGAGCCGACACCGTCGACGATGTCGGCGGGGTCGAGGCTGAACACGAGCGCCCCCGGCTCCGGGTAGCGCGCGTAGAGATCGGCGTTGAGCTGCGCGATCAGCAGTTGCACATCGACGTCGTCGAGTTCGACCCGGTCGACGGAGAGCTGGCGATCGGGCGCGGCGAGTTCGAACGCGTAGGGCGACGAGCGGTGGACGCGCAGGAACGCGAGCCTCCGTTCAGCCTCGGCGACCGTTGGTCGGTGCCGATCTCCGATCCACCACGCAACGCCCTCGGCGCCGGCGGGATGACCAGCCGATTCGAGGGACACCGAGTTGTCCCAGATCGAGAGCAGGGCGTCTCCGTTGGACTCGAACGTGTAGGACGCGATCTTCACGAGTGGACGACCTGTCCCTGCTCCACCCGGCGACGCATCTGGGGATGTTAGGAGATGCTCGTCGAGCAGGTGTCGTTTTCGCGGGCTCAGGATTCCTTGCGCAGCACCTCGCCGGCAGTGTTCAGCGCACCTGCGTTGAGCGCGCGCAGTCGGGACGCAGATGATGCGTCGCGGGGCGCGAGCCACGGGAGAGGCGCCAGCACGTGGCGATGGAAGGCGAGGTAGCCGCTGAACGCGTTCTCCTCGTACGGCGCGGTGATCTCGTTCATCCGCCGCAGCGCCGGGCCGGGCACGCGGGGGAGGAGGTGGTGCACGGTGTGGAAGTTGATGTTGAAGATCGCGAACCGCATCAACGGGTTGGACGTCAGCGTGTAGGTGTTCTTCAGCGTGCCGTCCTCGGCGCGCCCCGCGTAGTGCTCGCCGCACAGCACGAAGGCGAGCACGGGCACCATCACGAACAGCCATGGGCCGAGCCAGATGTGGCGGAACGTGCTGGATTCCACGGCGAGCGTGATCAGGCCGGCGAAGGAGAGGATGCCGGGGAACCAGCCGTAGCGAAGCACCTTCTGGCTGCTCTCGGTGCGAGCCCACTTCGGCGGCCGGTGCAGCGCCCCACCGAGCGAGCTGAGCCAGATGAACACGATGAAGCCCGGTCCGAGCGCGAGGTGGAACAGCCCGTACTGGGCGCGGCTCTTGAAGTTCTGGCCGGGTCCCTCCGGATCGAACTCGCCGAGCGTGTCGGCGTGGTGGAGGAGGTGGTACTGGCGGTAGTTGGTGAACGGCACGCCGAGGCCCAAGAACGCGACGTGGCCGAGGACGCTGTTGGCGAGCTTCGAGTTGAACACCGTGCCGTGCACGCAGTCGTGGGCGACGCCGCCGAAGCCGATGATGATGAACGCGACGAGGATCCACACCGGGACCCAGACCCACAGCGTGTCGGCAGCGAAGCCGATGCTGACGAGCGCCGCCCATGACGCGATCAAGCCGCCGAAGTGCAACAGGCTGCGGGCTCCGCCGGGTTGGAGGAGACCCTCCTTGACGGCGGCTTGACGCAGTTCAGGAAGGATCGCCGTCGTGCTTGTCGCTGTTTCCATGACCCTGTCCACCAGTCGTTGGCCTGCGGTTGCAGCTTGAGGCTACTCCCTCTGACATTCGCTGAACAGGGTGGGACTCGGACGGGAGACCAGGGTCACGCGCTCGCGGACGGCCGTCGATCACCGGGCGTGGCGACGGGTCACGTTCAGCGCACTTCGGCCGCGAGCGCCTTCTCGATGTCCGCGGTGATCTTCTCCGGCTTGGTGGTCGAGCTGTACCGCTTGAGGACGTGGCCGTCGCGGTCGACCAGGAACTTGGTGAAGTTCCACTTGATCCGACTCCCGAGCAGCCCCTTCTTCACCGATCGCAGCCACTTGTACAGCGGATGGGCGTTGTCGCCGTTGACCTCGATCTTGGCGAACATCGGGAACGTCACGCCGTAGTTCAACTCGCAGAACGACTCGATCTCGGTCTCGGTGCCGGGCTCCTGGTGGCCGAACTGGTCACAGGGGAAGCCGAGCACGACCAGACCCTTGTCGGCGTAGTCCTCGTACAGCTTCTCGAGGCCCTTGTACTGCGGCGTGAACCCACACCTCGACGCGGTGTTGACGACGAGCATCGCCTTGCCGCGGAACGTGCCGAGGTCGGTCTCCTGACCGTTGATCGCCTTGGCCGAGAAGTCGTAGATGCTGGTCACGTGGTTCGCTTTCGACGGGGTGCGGCGAACGATAACGGGCGCAGCGCGCGTCGCCGCCAGCGAAGGGGCACCCGTAGTACGTTGACCTGCGTGAGCCGTCTGTGTGAACGCCCTGGATGCTCGGCTCCAGCAGCGGTCGTCTACGGCATGGAGAGCGAGCGACTGCTCGTCTGGCTGGCGCTGCCGGGCAGCGTGATGCCGATCCGTTCCGGCCTGCTGTGCCGTCGCCATGCCGACGCGATGATCGTTCCACGCGGCTGGACGCTCGACGACCGGCGCGAGGCCATGCCTCGGCTGTTCAAGGTCGCCGATGCACCGGCACCGTCGGCGAGTGCGAACCATCCGAGCCGAGTCCGCAACCGGGCCCGGCTGGAGGCCGTCGAAGCACCGGAGGCGCCGCGTCAACTCGCGTTGGGCGATCCGAACGAGTCCGAACCCACCGCAGCCGAAACACCACCTGCGACGGTCGAACCGACGCCGGAGATGCCGGTGCCAGACGGCCGAACGGTCGCCGAGCTGCGTCCCGATGGGGAGGAGCCCGCGACGTCGTCGGACGAGACGCGCGCGCTGCCCTGGAGGCCGCTCTTCGACGACAGCGATGACCTCGGCGGCTTGCTCAAGGCCAGCAGTCCGCTGCTGTCACGGGCCTTCCGCAGCCGGAACGCGCCACCGCCGGAACCCACGGAGCCGTAGCGGCGCGGGTCCCGGCGGTCGGGGTGGATGCAAGCTCAGTTCGGGATCACGCAGCGGGGCAGTTGGCGGCGATCCACGCCGGTGCCTTCTCGAGGCGAGTGCTGACCTTGTCGAGGCGGCCCTGCAACTTGGCGATGCGCTGCTCGAGGCGAGCGGCGACCTTGGTCCGTCCGGCCGTGGTGGCCTTGGTGTCGAGCTCGGTGAGCACGGCGATCCGCTTGGTCAGCTCGGTCTGACGTTGGGTCAGGGTCGGGACGATCTCGTCCTTGTGCTCGCACAGCACGGCGATCTTGTCCGCCTTGCCAGTGCTGCCGCTGCCGTCGCCGGCGGCGAACGCTGCGGTGGTGCCGCCGACGACGATGGCTGCGGACACTGCTGCGGCGGCGATCTTCTGGGAAACCTTCATGGTGTGTTGCTCCTTGTCTGGGGGAATGACGACATCATCCGACTCACTTGTGAACGAATTGTGAGCGGCCGATCATCGAAGGGCGATACTGCACGAGTGGATCTCTCCGCCGACATGACGGCACCGTGCACGCCGCTCGAGCTGTTCGGTTGGATCGAGGACCTTGCCGTGTACCCGAGCTGGATGGGACTCGTCCACCGAGCCGACCCGGTCGAGACGCGCGACGGCCGGTTGCGCTGGGATGTCGAGCTGCGTGCCAAGGTCGGCCCGTTCGCTCGTTCGAAGCGCCTCGTGATGGCGCGGACCGTCTGTACCCCGGAGGAGGAGATCGTTGCGAATCGTGCCGGCAACGTCGTGTTCGAGCGGGACGAGACCGACGGTCGCCGGCACAGCGCATGGCGGCTATCGGCCCGGGTGGCGGCCCTCGACACGACATCGAGCACGCTGGTGATGGAGCTGCACTACGGCGGTGCGCTGTGGACCGGCGGACTGGCCGAGCGGGCGCTGCACGAGGAGATCGTGCGCAGCAGGGACCGTCTCGTCAGCCGGATCGGTGAGACCAGGCGGTGAGGCGGCCGTCGCCGCGCCGTTCGAGCACGAGCGACATCGCGAAGCACTCGCTGAGCGACTCCGCAGTGAGGACGTCGTCGAGCGCGCCGGCGATGAGCACCTCGCCCTCGCGCAAGAGCAGCGCATGGGTCATGCCCGGTGGCACCTCGTCGACGTGATGGGTGACGAGCACGAGTGGGGGCGAGGCCGGATCGGCCGTCAGCTCGGCGAGGGCCAGCACGAGTTGCTCG
>JAOBWQ010000364.1 GCA_025463425.1 Ilumatobacteraceae bacterium
AGGTTGCGGCCTTCGTCGATGCTGACCGGGTAGTCGACGCCGTTGATCTGCAGGCTGATCTCGTGGGTGCTCATCGAGCGGCTCCGATCCCGAACGCGCGGTTGACAGGGATGGCGATGAGCTCGCCACCGGCTCGGCGGGCAGCCGCCTCGGCGGCGCGGCGGGCCATCACGCCGACGCAATGCCGCCGATAGCTGTCGCTGGCCCGGAGGTCGCTGATCGGCGATGCCTGCTCGGATGCGATCGCGCCCACCGCCGCGAGCGCCGCGACGTCGAGCGGCTTGCCGACGAAGGCATCCAGACCGGTCACCGAGATGATCGTCGGCGCGACCGCGGTGAGTGCGATGGCGATCGACTCGACGGTGCCGTCGGCCGCGACGGTGATCGACGCGCCGGCACCGACGACGGCGATCTCCATCGCCCGCCGGTACTCCAGACGCACGTACGCGCTGGACGACGCGGTGCCTCGAGCAGTCGCGGGCGCCGGGATGAGGACGGCCGTGCACAGCTCGTCGGCGGCGGCCACGTTGCGGCCGGGTCCGGTCCACAGCTCGCCCAGCGGGACGATGCGGGTGCCGGTGACCGAGCGCAGCTCGACACTGGCGCCGAGGGCGAGCAGCGGCGCGCCGGTGTCCATCGCCGGGGAGCTGTTCATCACGTTGCCGCCGAGCGTTCCGACGTTGCGGGTGGCCGGCGAGCCCACCAGCGCACTCGCGTCCGCGAGACCCGGATAGCTGTCGACGATCAGCGGATGACGCATCAATGTCGCGTGGGTGGCCAGCGCGCCGATCCGCACGCCGTCGGCGGTGCCCGTGATCTGGGCGAGGTCGCCGAGTCGGTCGATCGCGACGATCGAGCCCGGCAGCGGCGCCTTGCCGTGGCGGGCGGCGACGACGAGGTCGCTCCCACCGGCAACGGGACGGGCTCCGGCGGCCATCGCCGCCAGGGCGTCGTCCAGGGTGGTTGCGATCGTGAACGTCATGACTGCATCGCCTTCCACACCCGCTCGGCGGTCATCGGGAGTTGTCGCACCGGTTGGCCGACCAACTTGGCGATCGCGTTCGAGATCGCCGCCGCCGTCGCCACGTTCGGGGCTTCGGCCAATCCCTTCGCGCCGCGGGGACCGGCATCGGGTGTCACGATCTGCACGAAGTGGGTGCGGATCACCGGCGAGTCGGCACAGGTCTGCAGCTTGTACTCGAGCAGGCCCGTGTTGCGCTGATGGCCGTCGGCGTCGTACTGGGCCCCTTCGGTGAGCGCCTGGCCGATCCCCATCATCACGCCGCCCTCGACCTGGCCGAGCGCGCCCATCTCGTTGATGATCGTGCCCGAGTCGTGCGCGGTGCCGACCTCCATCACCCGCACCACCCCGGTGTCGCGATCGAGCCGGACGCGTACCGCGTGGCAGGAGAACTGCGGGGCGACGAACGCGGCCATGCCGAGATCGCCGACGCAGCTGGAACCGGCCAGTGGTGGCGCAGCCGGCGGGGTGCCGGAGCCGTGGCCGATCAGCAGCTCGCTTCCTGCCGCGATGCCGGCCAGCTCGGCGATCGAGACGGTGGAGGTGGGCGAGCCGGCGACGTGGGCGTGGCCGTCGGCCAGCACGATGTCGGCGGGCGCCGCTTCGAGGAACTCGGCGGCCAGCGACCTGAGCTGCTCGGCGACCTGGCCGGCCGCCGCCACGACGGCGCGCCCGTTGTTGAACAGGGTTTGCGAGCCAGTGGCACCCATGTCGTAGGGCGCGACGCTGGTGTCCTGGTAGACGAGCTCGAAGTCCTCGGCGTTCATCCCCAACTCGTCGGCGGCCAGCTGGCGCAGCGTCATCACCGCACCGGTGCCGCACTCCTGCGCGCCGGTGATGATCTGCGCCGAGCCGTCGCCATCGATCTTCAGGTACGCGCCGGACGGCACGGAGAAGCTCGGCCACCATCCGATCGCCACGCCGATCGCCTCGTCGTCGGGCAACGCTTGCCCGTAGTCGACCAGCGCTGTGGCTTCGTCGATGCACCGCTGCACGCCGATCTCACCGTAGGTCTGTCCGCTCGGACCGATGTCGCCGGTGTCGACCGCGTTCAGCTTGCGGAACGCGACCGGGTCCATGCCGACGGCCTTGGCGACCTCATCGGTGTGCGACTCGAGGGCCCAGCACGCCTGCGGCGCCGTTGGTGCACGCACCGAGCCGGACGGTTGCAGGTTGGTGTACACCAGATGCGCATCGATGTGGACGTTGGGGATCTTGTACGGCCCGGACACGTGCATCGCAGCCAGCTGGGAGAAGAAGCCGGCGTCGGTGGTGTAGGCGCCGTTGTCGATCGCGATCCACGCCTTGCGAGCCGTGATCGTGCCGTCGCTGCGCACGCCCGTCTGGACATCGATGATCATGCCCTCTCTCCGCCGGTCGGGTGCGAAGAACTCCTCACGGCGCGAGAACACCAACCGCACAGGCCGCTTGGCGGCCCTGGCCAGCGCAGCGATGTGGGCCTCGTAGTGGAACCCGCACTTGCCGCCGAAGCCGCCGCCGAGGTGGGGCACGATGATCCGCACTCGACTCGCCGGCATCTCCAGGGTCTCGCACACACCGGCGCGGGCGTCGAAGGGGACCTGCGTGGACGTCCAGATCGTGACCTTGTTGCCCTCCCACTGGGCCAGCACGGCGCGAGGCTCGATCGGCGCGGCATGGCAACCGTCGGCCACGTAACGGCTCGACACGACGTGGTCGGCCTCGGCGAGACCGGCATCGACATCGCCCTTGGTGATCGACGAGAACGACGCGTCGTTGCGGTCACGCACGACCGGGTCGCCGGCCCCGTACCCGGCCCAGCCGTCGTGGACCAGCAGCGAGTCGCCGGCCAACGCTGCCTCGAGGTCGGTGATCACGGGCAGCGGCTCGTACTCGACGACGATCGCGTCGACGGCCAGTTGGGCGACGGTGGCGTTGACGGCTGCGACCGCGGCGACGACCTCGCCTTCGTAGCGGACCACGTCGCGGGCGAACAGCGTGCGGTCCTGCACGAACGGGCCGAAGCGCACGTCGGGCACGTCATCGGCCGTCAGCACTGCGAACACGCCTGGCATCGCGCGTGCCGCGGACACATCGAGGCGGGTGATCCGCCCGTGCGCGATCTCGGCGTAGCGGAACTTCGCCGCCAGCATGCCCGTCAGGGTCAGGTCGGCGGTGTAGCGCCCGCTGCCGGTGACCTTGTCGGGACCATCCGCGCGGACGAATCGTGGTGTGGTGGCCGCTGGCATCAGGGTCGCTTTCGGTGGTCGGGAGAAACGTTGTCGATCCACCAATATGGCACGCGCCGCCGGCCCGACGCCCCGATTCGCGTGAGTAGGCACTGCCGCAGACAATGAGCACCGGGTGCTCAGGTGGCCGAACGGGCGAAATGGTCCGCTGGGAACCATGAAGACCCGAATCACCTTCCGCCGTGCGCTCTGCACGTTGCTCGCTGTCTCGACGTCGTTCGCCGGCGTCACCATCCTCGCTCAGGTCGAGCCGGTCGCTGCGGCGATCGGTGACATCACCACGGTCGCCGGTGCCGGCAGCGGTGACGGCCGCCTGGCCACGCTCGTCGGGCTCGACGCCGTCGACGGCGTCGCCGTCGACATGAACGGCAACGTCTACGTCGCCGAGCGGTTCGAGCACCGTGTGCGCATGATCGACGGCGCGACCGGCGTGATCAGCACGATCGCCGGCACCGGCGTCAGCGGTGGTACGGGCGACAACGGCCCGGCCACTGCGGCGGCGTTGGTCGGGCCGGTCGGCCTGGCCTATGGCTCGAACGACAACAGCCTCTATGTGGGTGACGGCAGCGTCATCCGCAGGATCGACCTGACCACCGGGACCATCACCCACTTCGCCGGCAACGGAGGTTCGATCGACGGCGGCGCCGCGGTCACGGCACGGTTCCAGGACATCTCGGCGATCGCCGTCGATGCGACCGGCCACGTGTTCGTGGCCGACCACCTCGACAACCGCGTCCGCGAGATCTCGGGCGGCATCGTCTCGACGGTCATCGGTTCGCCGGTGATCGACGTGAACATCAAGGGCGTGGCCGGCAACTCCGGCGACACCGGCCTGGCCACCGCTGCCACGCTGGACGACCCGCAGGGCATCGCGGTTGACATCGCCGGCGACCTCTACGTCTCCGACACCGGCAACAGCCGGGTGCGCCGCGTCGATGTCAACACAGGCATGATCGACGCGTTCGCCGGTGGCGGCGCATCGCTGGGCGACGGTGGCGCAGCGGTGAACGCAAAGATCGACACGCCGACGGAGCTGGTGGTGGTCGGCACCTCCGTGCTCATCGCCGATCCGACCGGGTCGCGGATCCGCGCCGTCTCGGCGGGGATCATCACGACCTATGCCGGCACCGGCGCGCAGACCGCAGGCGGTGACGGCGGGCCTGCCGCCCAGGCCACGTTCGCGTACCCGAAGCGGATCACTGCCGACTCGACCGGCGCAGTCTTCGTCGGCGACTACGCCGCCGGCCAGGTACGACGCCTCTCTGCGGCCGCGCCGCACATCACGACCACCCGCGGCGGCGACAACGCGGTCAAGTACGCCGGCAACGGCTCCGCTGCGACGGCAGCGCTGCTGGGCGCGCCATCCGATGTGGTCACGCTCAGCAACGGCGACATCGTCTTCAGCGATCGGCAAGCCCACGTGCTCCGGCGGATCAGCGCCACCAACGGCACGATCTCGATCCTCGCCGGAACCGGCCACCCAGGGTTCTCCGGCGACGGCGGGCCCGCGACAGGAGCACAGCTGTCCTCGCCGGGCGGCCTCGCGGTCGACGGCAACGACTCGATCTACGTGGCCGACGTCCAGAACGCGCGCGTCCGAAAGATCGATGCAAACGGAACCATCTCGACCATCGTGGGCACTGGATCGTTCGCCCACTCCGGCGACAATGGCCCGGCCACTGCCGCCAGCCTGCAGTGGATGAGCGGGATCGTGATGACCTCCACCGGCGATCTGCTGATCGTCGAGAACGGCACGCGGGTCCGCAGGATCGACCACACGACCGGCATCATCACCACCGTCGCCGGCACCGGCATCAACGGCGGTGCCGGTGACAACGGGCCGGCCACGTCTGCGTCGTTCACCTACGCCATCGCCGTCGCGGTGGACGCCGCCGACGACATCTACGTGCTCGACGTCAACGCTCGCAAGGTCCGGCGCATCGACGCCGTCACGGGCGTGATCACCACCATCGCCGGCACCGGGGGCTTCGGCTCGGCCGGCGACGGCGGACCCGCACTGGCCGCGACCTTCACCCACCCGCTCGACCTGGTCGTCGACGGTGCCGGCAACATCTTCATCGCCGACGACAAGGCGCAGAAGGTTCGTAGGATCGATGCGACGACCAAGGTGATCACGACGCTCGCCGGGACGGGCGTCGGCGGCTTCGGCGGTGACAACGGTCCAGGCGCCTCGGCCCGACTGCTGTACCCCTCGGGCGTTCACGTCGACCGCTTCGGCAACGTGCTGCTCGCCGATTCCGGCAACCAGCGGATCCGCAAGATCGAGACCGTCGCAGTGCCGTTCATCCCGCCGACACCGCCCGTTCCTGTCGTGCTCCCGCCGGTCACCGTTCCGCCGGCAACCGTGCCGCCCGTCGATCCGCCACCCGTCACGGTGCCCGCAACGGTTCCTGCGGCGATCCCGGTCGTCGACCCGTCGGTCCCCCACTTCCAGCCGGTCCAGCCGGAGCGACTGCTCGACACCCGCTCGGGCGTCGGCGCACCCGCCCAGCCGGTGGACGCTGGCTCCACCCTCGTGCTCCAGGTCACGGGTGCCGGCTCGACCAAGGTTCCCGCAGATGCCAACGCAGTCGTGCTGAACATCACCGCGACCGATGCCGGTGCCGACGGGTTCGTGACCGTCTGGCCGTGTGGTCAGCCGCAACCCACGACGTCGAGCCTCAACGTCACGGCCGGCCTCACCGGTCCGAACCTGACCATCACCAAGGTCGGCGACAACGGCACGATCTGCCTGTTCAGCCAACGCTCGCTCGACCTGATCGCCGACATCGACGGCTGGTACCCGGCCGGCTCGGCGTACACGCCGGTCCAACCCGAGCGCCTGCTCGACACCCGCGACGGAACAGGCGCCCCCGCCCAGCCCCTCGGCGGCGGCGACACCTTGGTGTTGCAGGTCACCGGCGCCGGCGCCACGAAGGTGCCGGCAGATGCGACGGCGGCGGTGCTCAACATCACCGCCACCAACGCGTCCGCGTCAGGCTTCGTCACCGTCTGGCCCTGCGGCCAACCGCAACCGACCGCCTCGAACCTCAACATCGCGGCCGGCCGGAGCATGCCGAACCTGACCATCACCAAGCTCGGCGACGGCGGAACGATCTGCCTCTTCAGCCAGCACACCCTCGACCTCGTGGCCGACATCGACGGCTGGTACCCGGCCGCCACGGACTTCGTGTCGGTCCAGCCCGAACGGCTGCTCGACACCCGCAGCAGCACCGTCACGCCGGCGCACACGGTCGAGGCCGGCTCCACGCTGGTGCTGCAGGTGACCGGAGCCGGGGCGACGAACGTTCCGGCGACGGCCAACGCAGCCGTGCTGAACATCACCGCCACGAACGCGCAGGCGTCCGGCTTCGTCACGGTCTGGCCGTGCGGTCAGCCCCAACCGACGGCTTCGAACCTGAACGTTGCAGCCGGCCAGACGGTGCCGAACCTGACGATCACGAAGATCGGCGACAACGGGACGATCTGCCTGTTCTCGCAGCAGGCCCTCGACCTCGTGGCGGACATCAGCGGCTGGTTCGCCGGCTGAGACCTGCAGCCGTGGCCGGCCGCTCGCTTCAGTCGAGCGAGTCGCGCAGCGCGGTCT
This sequence comes from Ilumatobacteraceae bacterium, assembly GCA_025463425.1. Taxonomy (GTDB): domain Bacteria; phylum Actinomycetota; class Acidimicrobiia; order Acidimicrobiales; family Ilumatobacteraceae; genus WLMZ01. The sequence goes on from JAOBWQ010000364.1 coordinate 6,857, forward strand.
TGAGCACCTTTCCGCTCGCGTTGCGGGGCAGCGCGTCGACGATCACCACCCGGGTCGGCTTCTTGTACGACGCCAGCCGGTCGCGGCACCAGGCAGTGATCTCGTCGAGCCCGGGTGGCTCACGGCCCGCCGCCGGGACGATGATCGCGACCGGCGTCTCCACCCAGCGCGGGTGGGGCACGCCGATCACCGCGACCTCATCGACCGCAGGGTGCCGGCCGACGACGGCCTCGACCTCGGCCGAGTAGATGTTCTCGCCGCCGCTGATGATCATGTCCTTCTTCCGGTCGATCACGGTGATGAAGCCGTCCGCGTCACGCCGGACGAGGTCGCCGCTGTGGAACCAGCCGCCGGCGAAGGCATCCTCCGTTGCCGCCGGATCGTTCCAGTAGCCGAGCATCACCGTGGGACCGCGGTACACGATCTCACCCACGTCACCGTCGGCCACGTCGACCATGTCGTCGTCGACGATGCGCACCTCCACGTTCGGCACCGGTGTGCCGACCGAGCCCATCTTGCGGATCGCATCCGCGCCGCGGAGCACGCACGTCAGCGGGCTCATCTCGGTCTGCCCGAAGGTGTTGAACGTGGCCACGCCCGGGAACGCCGCCGCCATCGACTCCAGCACGGCCATCGGGGCGTTCGATCCGCCCCAGGCGATCTGGCGCAGACTGCGGCAGCGTCGGCCGACGTCGGGCACCGCGCAGATCTCCTTCCACTGCGTCGGCACGAGGAAGCAGCACGTGACTCCCTCGGCCTCGATCACATCGACCATCTCGGTCGCGTCGAACTGCCCGGACGGCATCACCACACACGTGCCGCCGAGCAGCAGGCACGGCAGCAGGCTGCTGACCCCGGCGATGTGGCACAGCGACAAGCCCGACATCCACACCTCGCCCTGGCCGGTGATCCCGTGCGTGGCGATCTTCGTGTACGTGTTGTGGAGCAGGTTGGCGTGAGACAGCACCGCACCCTTCGGACGGCCAGTGGTGCCCGAGGTGTAGATGATGAACGCCGGGTCGTCGAGCGCGACCAGCGGACGGTGCTGGGCCGGGGCGTGGTCGGCGATCAGCTGCTCCATCCGCTCGGCTCGCGGCGACACGTCGATCGGCGCCGCATCGGTGACCACCACCGCCACGTCGGGTCGAGGCCCGAGCACGGTCGACGCAACGGCCGCATTGGCAGCGTCGACGACGATCATCGATGCGGCGCAGTCGTCGACGATGTAGCCGACCTCGTCGGCGGCGAGGCGAAAGTTGATCGGCACGGCGATCGCACCCAGCCGAGCGGCCGTCCAGAACGCCTCCACGAACGCGATCGCGTTGTGCATCAGGATCGCGATCCGGTCGCCGGCGGTGATCCCACGCGCCTCGAACGCGGCGGCCAACCGAGCCACGCGCGCCTCCGTCTCGGCGAACGTCTGCGACGCGTCACCGCATCGGTAGGCGACCAGCTCCGGGTTGATCCGCGCCTGCCGCGCCAGCTGATCGCCGAGCGTCACGCCTCGTGCGCTGTCGATCAGCGCGGCGTTCGGCCCGTTCATCTGCGGCATCTCCGCATTCTGACCCGCCGTTCAGACCGCGAAGGGGTCCGAACGGTGCAAAGAACGGGGTTGGGCGGAAACGCCGAAAAGACTTGGTTGCGAAAGATGCGATCACGATATATCGTGACTGCATCAACGAAACCACGTTGACACACCAGAAACGAGAACACCATGGATCCCAGATCCCAAGAACACGACCACCACCACGAGCACGATCACCGCGGCCGGTTCGGCCGCAACGGCGGCCCCGCACTGCGCGGCGGACGCGGCGAAGGCGGCTTCGGCCGGCGAGGTCGCGGCGGCCGCGGCGGGTTCGGCTTCGGCTTCGACCCGGACGCGATGATGGGCCGTGGCCCACGTCGGGGGCGGGGCGACGTCCGCACCGCGGTGCTGATGCTGCTCCTCGAGCGGCCGATGCACGGCTACGAGATGATCCAGGAGATCAAGGAGCGCAGCGCCGAGGCCTGGAGCCCGAGCCCGGGCGCCATCTACCCGACGCTGCAGCTGCTCACCGACGAGGGCCTGATCACGACCGACGAGCTGGACGGCAAGAAGGTGTCCAAGCTCACCGACGTGGGTCGCACCGCCGCCGACGAGTTGAAGGTGACCAAGACCGCGCCGTGGGACGAAGCCTCGGCCGACGCCGGTGACGGCGCCGTCGACCTTCGCCACTCCATCCACCAGCTGCTGGGCGCAGTGCGCAACACCTTCGGAGGCACCAACGCGCAGCGCCAGAAGGTGGGCGAGATCCTCGACGAGGCCAGGCGCAAGATCTACGCGATGCTCGCCACGGACGAGAGCTGAACGCGAGATGACGTTCCGGCTCACGCTGCGAGCGCCGACAGGGGTGTCAGCAAGACTGCCGTTGCATGAGCAACAACTTGCTGACACCCTTCGACGACTACCCGATCCACCAGGCGCCCCGGCCGATCGCGACCCAGGCCACCACGGATCGCAACGCCTACGGGCGGTACTGGCTCGGTGCCGGGCACCGCAACGGTGACTTCCACGTCGAGCTCGCGTTCGGTCGCTACCCCAACCTTCGTGTCGTCGACGGGCACTTGTCGATCGTCAAGAACGGCCGCCAGACATCGTTCCACGCGTCGGGCGAAGCGCCGCTCGACCCCACCGACACCAGCGTCGGACCGTTCCGCCTGGAGGTCGTGAAGCCGCTGCAGGAGCTGCGCTTCATCATCGAACCGAACGAGACCGGCATCACCTGCGACCTCACCTACCGCGCCCGTACGGGTGCGCTGCTCGAGGACCACACCGTGATGATCGACGGCCCGCTCGTGCAGGTCGACATGGCCCGGTTCCTCCAGTTCGGCTCATGGGGCGGCACGGTCGAGGTCGACGGTGACACCACGGTGCTCGAGCACCACGAGGTGTTCGGCATCCGCGACCGCTCGTGGGGCGTTCGCCCGGTCGGCACCCAGCCCCCCGGCCGGCCCGCGTCGCGCACGCCGATGGCCTGGCTGTGGGCGCCGATCCACTTCGACGATGACTGCCGCGTCCTCGGCTGGTTCGAGCTGCCCGGCGGCACCAAGTGGCGCGCCGACGGCCACGTCCTGCCGGTCACCGAGCCGGTGCCGCTCTCGGTCGGGATGGGCGACCCCGGCGTGAGCCGGATCGATCCCGAGCAGATCCACCTCGAGTTCCACCACGGCTCGCGCTGGGCCAAGGCCATCTCGATCGACATCGCCCCCGAAGGCGGCACTCCGTACACGATGGAGCTCGAGCCGTTGCTGCGCTTCGACATGCTCGGCATCGGCTACAACAACCCGCGATGGGCCCACGGCGTGTGGCACGGCGTGTCCGAGGTCGGCCGCGAGGACTGGAACATGGCCGACGTCGCCCCGCTCGACCCCAGCCATCAGCACGTGCACCACCTCGTGCGCGCCCGGATCGGCGACAAGGTGGGCATCGGCATCTTCGAGCAGATCATCTTCGGGCC
>JAOBWQ010000386.1 GCA_025463425.1 Ilumatobacteraceae bacterium
CAGCACGACCTCCAGCTCCGCCGCGACCCGCTGGAAGTGGGCGACGGTGGGATGGCCATCGAGCGCGACGGCGCGCCCGAAGTGCTCCGGCAGCATGTCGATGCAGAAGTACGGACCTTCGAAGAGCTCCGGGATCAGCACGATCTGCGCACCCTCGGCGGCGGCCACGCGGACGAGGCGTTCGGCGGTGGCGATGTTCTCGGCAACGGATTCGGCCATCGCCATCTGCACGGCGGAAACGGTGACTTCCATGTCGCCAGACTACGGGTCAGGTCGGAGGCGGGACCGAGCGGTCGCTGACCCAGTTGCCGTGGAAGCCGAACGGCACGCGCTGCGGCAGGAGCACCCGGGCGACCTCGTCGCGCGAGAAGTCCTGCGCGTCGAGCACGACCAGTTCGGCGGTCTCGTTGTTGAGGTCGTGGACGAACATCATCAGCCAGCCGTCGTCTTCCGCAGTGGCACCGTCGCGGCCGATGAAGACCGCCTCTCCCGCACTGCGGCCGGTGCCGTGATCGAACGCCCACTTCTCGCCGGTCTGCAGATCGTGCTTGATCGTCGGCCACGTCGGTGACGCCGCCGAGACACCCGACACGTACCCGTACCGGTAGGGCTTGGCGGTCAGCCGACCGGCATGGCGCGGGAACTCCTGGGCGGCGCCATCGACCAGCGTGGTGCCCGCCGTCCGAGTGGCCGGGTTGAGCACCCAGCGTTCGAGCCTGGCCAGGTTCTCCTGGAACGGCCCGTTGCGATGCACGTCGAACATCGAGTCGTAGACGCACAGATCGATCACGACGCTGCCGTCAGCTGTGTCATACGCGTTCATCGGATGGAACGAGTAGCACTCGGGGACGTCGACCCAGATGATGTCTGCGGCATCGCCCTCACGCGGCAACAAGCCGACGCGGCTGCCCGTGCCGCGCTGCCAGCTGAACGGGAACCGGCCGGACATCGCCAGCTCGATGTCGAGCCGGCACGGGAAGTCGTAGACGACCGCGTAGCGCTCGGTGAGCGACATGTCGTGCAGCATCGTCGGTGCGGGGAGCGGGATGTCCACCGTGCGGCGCACCTTGCCGTCGGCGGCCACGACGACGTACTGCACGTGGTCGAGCCACTCGGGCAGCGCGTAGACCATCGCGTGCAACTCGCCGGTGTCGGGATCCACCTTCGGGTGCGCGGTGAAGCCACCCGGCAGCGTGCCGAAGAAGTCGTTGCGCCCGACGGTCTCGAGGTCGTACGTCATCTCCACCGGCACGCCGCCGGCCTCGACCATCGCCCAGGTCGTGCCGGCGAACCCACCGACGTTGGTGTTCGGGCCGTTGCGGTTGGCGTTCCAGTTCGGGCCGGGGATGTCCGGCTGACCACGACGCTCGCTCAGATCTCGACTGCCGACGTAGCGGTTTCGGTACCACTCGGCCCGGCCGCCGCGCAGGCAAACGCCGTGCACCATGCCGGCACCGATGAACCAGTGGTGCGTGGACGGGTCGGCGACCTGCCACGGGTTCGGGCCGTTGCGCAGGTAGCGGCCTTCGAGCTGTTCGGGCAGGGCTCCGATCACCGGGAGATCGAACGCGGTGACCTCCTCCGCGACCGGCGCGTAGTTGCCCTCGAGATACATGTTGGCGACCATCTCAAACCCCCCGGTCAGACTGGCTGTAACGTTGTTACAGCAGTCGGCTCAAGTCAAGGGCTGATCACGAGGTCCGGGTGGTGGATCGCCGCCACGTCGGGATGTGAACGGATCCGGAACTTGAGCCAGTTGTCGCCGTAGGTCGACAGCACGGGATCGTCGGGGTTCGCGTTCTGCCCGCCGGGCGCGAGTGCGGCGAGCGCCGGCGGCAGTTCGACCGGTACGAGCGTGGCCTCCATCGCGGGGTTGAAGAAGTACGCGACGGAGATCCGCTGCGCGTTGCGCGGGCTGACGACACGGTGCTTCGTGGCGCGCAAGTAGCCGTTGGTTGCAAGCTGCAGCATCTCGCCGAGGTTGAGGATGTATGCGCCAGGCACCCACGGCGCATCGACGAACGAGTCCCCGCGCAGCACCTGCAACCCGCCGACGGAGTCCTGCATGATGAACGTCAGCAGCCCGCTGTCGTGGTGCGCGCCGACACCTTGTGCTGCGCTCGCTTCGACACCCGGATCCGCAGCCGATGCGGCGGGGTAGCGGATGATCTTGACGAGCACCTCGGGGTCCCCGGCCACCACGCCGTCGAACCGATCCGCCGGCTGGCCGAGTCCGATTGCCAAGGCGCGCAGCACGAGTCGGGCGGCGCGCTCCATCTGAGCCATCCACGTCGCGACCGCCGGCTGCATCTCGGGCACGGCCGGAGGCCACTGGTTCGGGCCGCGCAGGCGCATCCATCGTGGCGCGTCCTCGTCCACCACCGGTTCGTCGCGCTCCGGTCCGATGTCGATCTGGTCGCGACGATCGGACACACCGTTGGTGTGCTCGTGACCGAGTCGGGTGTAGCCACGGAAGTGCGGTGAGCGGGTGTTGACGATGGCCAGCCGATCCGCCTCGGGCAAGGCGAAGAACTTCTCGGCGGCGCTGAAGACGCGGGCTTCGACTTCGGCGTCGACACCGTGCCCGGTGAGGTAGACGAACCCGATCTCGTGACACGCGGCCGTGAGCGCCTCAGCGAACTCGCGGGCTTCGGGCGAGTCCGGATCAGTCGCGAAGGCGGCGAGGTCGAGCATCGGCAGCGATGTCACGGGGCCATTCAATCGCAGTACTCTGCAGCCATGAGGATCCTGCTGACCCACGTTGCCGCTGATTTCGGCCCGCATCACGGCGGCCGCGGCCGATTCGGTCACCCCGGTCTGGTGTTGCTCGGTCTGCTGATGCTCGCCGCGGTCGTGGCCGTCGCCGTCGTCCTCTTCACCGGACGTCATCGGCCGCAGTCGGCACCAGTCGCCCAGTCCGGCGTCGCACCGTCGTCACCGGCGACCTCGGCCGAGGCCATCCTGTCCGAGCGCTTCGCCCGCGGTGAGGTGTCGGTCGAGGACTTCGTCACCGCTCGTGCCGCACTCCGCGGCGAGTGGGTTCCACCGAAGGCGACGGCCGAAGCCACCAGCAGCTGATGCGGTAGCGGCGCGCCCGTCCGCGCCGGCGATCAGATCGCGGAGGCTGCAGCAACTCGCCCGCGGCCATTGTGCTTGGCCGCATAGACAGCGCTGTCGGCGGCCAGGACGAGCTCCTCGCCGGTCCAGCCGAACCGGCTGACCGACAGGCCGATGCTGGCCCCGATCGAGATCGTGTGCTTGCCGACCTCGAACGGCTGACCGATGGCCGCGACGATGCGCTGGGCGATCGCCATCCCCAGCTCGACGTTGACCTGCACGTCGAGCAGGATCACGAACTCGTCCCCGCCGAGACGGACGGCGAGGTCGCCCGCGCGCAGGTTGTCCTTGAGGCGTTGGGCGACGGCGACCAGCACGGCATCACCCGTCGCGTGCCCGTAGGTGTCGTTGACGTGCTTGAACCGGTCGAGGTCGATGAACAGCAGGATCCGCCCCGGCGCATGCCAGGTCGCGTCGCCGACGGCGACACCGAGCGCGCGTTGCAGGCACTGGCGGTTGGCGAGGCCGGTGAGGGTGTCGTGCTCGGCCTGTCGGGTCAGCACGGCCTCACGGCGACGGCGTTCCGTGATGTCACCTGCGAGGTACAAGAACCCGGCCACCGCACCGGTGTCGTCGTAACGGGTCGACACGATCAGCGAGCCGTCGAATGTGCTGCCGTCCTTGCGCACGAAGGCCCACTCGCGAGCGATCGACTGCCCCTTCGGCGGCTCGTGATGGAACAGCTCGGCCGAGGTGATACCCAACTCGGCGGCGAGCTCGGCGACCTCTTCGGGAAGGTGGAACTCGCTCGGATGGAGCACACCGACCACTTCGTCGGCGGTGTAGCCGAGCAGCACTTCGGCGCCACGGCTGAAGGCGACGATGCGGGCCTCGCGGTCGGTGACGAAGATCGCCTCGCTGGCCGCAGCGCGCATCACGCTCG
>JAOBWQ010000402.1 GCA_025463425.1 Ilumatobacteraceae bacterium
GGCGACGATGCGTTGTACGTCGTCAGCCAGGACGGCTTCGTCGTCGCGATGCGCGACGGTGTCGTCGACGACACCAAGCTGCTCGACATCTCCGCCGACATCACCACCGGCGGCGAGCGCGGGCTGCTCGGCCTCACGTTCTCGACCGACGGGTCGCACGCCTACGTGGACGACACCAACGCGAAGGGGGACACCGAGATCACCGAGTACGCGGTCGGCGCCGACGGCGTGTTCGACCCCGCCTCCAAGCGGCTGCTGCTGGGGATCGACCAGCCCTACCCGAACCACAACGGTGGTCAGGTGCGGATCGGTCCGGACGGGCTGCTCTACATCGGCATGGGCGACGGCGGCGACGCGAACGACCCCCAACGCAACGGCCAGAACACCGGCGTGCTGCTCGGCAAGATGCTCCGCATCGATCCGACGCCGGGGGGTGACTCGCAGTACACGATCCCGGCCGACAACCCGTACGTCGGCGTCGATGGGGCGAGGCCGGAGATCTTCTCGATCGGCCTGCGCAACCCGTTCCGCTACAGCTTCGACCGGGTCACCAACGACCTCTGGATCGCCGACGTCGGACAGGACCACTGGGAGGAGGTCGACTTCTCCCCGGCCGCGATGGGCGGCGGCAAGGGGGCCAACTACGGCTGGAGCGCGAGAGAAGCCGGCCATCCGTTCAACTCCGACCAGCACGCCGACGACGCGATCGAGCCCATCCACGAGTACGCCCACGGACGTGCCGGCTGCTCGATCTCCGGCGGAGTCCGCTACCGCGGAGCCGCCCTGCCGGAGCTGTACGGGTGGTACGTGTACGGCGACTACTGCGCCGGTGAGGTGCGCGCGTTCCCGGTGCTCGACGACGGCACGGCCGGTGACGAGGTGGTGCTCGCGCACGGCCTCGGCGGCATCAGCGAGGTCGCCCAGGGGCCCGATGGCGAGTTCTACGTGCTCAGCGTCGACTCCGGGCAGATCCTGGCCGTGCGCCCGGCCTGAGCGCCTTCAGCCGATGCGTTCGAAGGTGACGGTGCGCTTGGCCGGATCCGCCGACACCAGCCGCACGGGGAACGCGTCACCCGGCTCCACGTGGTGCGCGCTCACTCGCGCGACGACGGCGGGATCGGCGAGCTGGATGCGCGCACCGCGGTCATCGACATCGGTGACGACGGCGTCGAAGGTCTGGCCCTCACGACCCTTCAACGCCACGGATTCGACCAGATCGATGACAGCGCGCTCGACGCGCGACGACCGGGACTCGGCCTTGTCCATCACCTCCGGCAGTCGCGCGAACGCCGCCTGCACGTGGTCCGGAACGGGCGCACCGTTCGCGACAGCCAGCGCCGCCTCGACCACGTAGCGATCGGCGAGGCGCCGCAGCGGAGCGGTCGCATGGCAGTACGTCGCAGCCATCGCCGAGTGCCACGGCACGACGCCGTCGACGAACGGTGCATAGTCCGCGCCGCCTCCCGCGCGACGGACCGCCATCAGGAACGCAGCCTGCTTTGGCGCGTTGGCATCCAGGGTGCGCTGGAACGGCCCGAGCTCCACGTTGTCCGGCCAGCTCAGACCGAGCGCCTTGGCCGTGAAGCGCAGGCGGCGCACACTCCGTTCGTCGGGCTCGGCCATCACGCGGAACAGGCCGGTGTGGTGGGCGAAGAGCAGATCAGCCACCGCCAGGTTCGTGGCCAGTGACATCGCGGCGTTGGAGTCCTCGTTGTGCAGGCGCGGGCGGAAGGCGATCCGGTAGCCACCGCTGCCGTCCGGCTCGACCTCCTGCTCAGGCGCTTCGACGCGGCTTGCGCCGCGCCGATCCTCGGCGGCGGTGATCCGTGCGGCGAGCTCGTCGAAGTCCGCCGGGAGGTCCGCCGCGGTCGCCGTCTCGTACGCCAACTTGGCTCGGCTGCGGATCACTGCGCGTTCCACTCCATCGAGCACGACCGCGCCATCGGAGCCGACCCGCACGATGAAGACCACGGCAGGGCGAGGACCGTCGGGCAGCAGGCTGACCGCAGCCTCGGACAGCGTCGGCGGATACAGCCCTGCACGCCCGTCGGGCAGGTAGGTGGTCACGCCGCGGTTCCAGGCCTCGATGTCCAAGGCACTGCCGGGAGTGACGAACCATGGGACATCGGCGATCGCGTAGCGCAGGACGAGATCGTCACCCGCGCCGCGCTCGATCACGAACGCCTGATCGAGGTCGGTGCTGGTGGCGGGGTCGAGGGTGACGAACGCGAGCTCGGTCCGGTCGACGTGGCCATCGGTGAACGGCATCTTCGCGGCCGAGGCCGCGGCGGCGACCACCTCGGGCGGAAACGACGTCGGCACGTCGTTCTCGGATCGGATCTGATCGAAGCCCCGCTGGAACTCGGCGACAGCGGCTTGAGGTACGACGAAGGTCTTGGCCATGCGGTCGGCACGGTACCCCAGACAGCGCTGGAGTGACGGCGCGGTCGTGTGGTCTCAGCGGGGCGATCGCGGGGTACGCCCATCCCCGACGACCAACCCCCTACGAAGGGAACGCAATGATCCCCATTCTTGCTTCAGGCATCTACATCGGCGGCGGTGCGCTCGTGCTCATCCTGATCATCGTGATCGTGCTCTTGCTGGCTCGCCGCTGACGAGAGCGCCCGGAGGCGGGATCAGCGTCGGGCACCCATGAACATGCCCTTGAGCGCTTCGTAGTGCTCGATGCAGTGCCCGGCGCCGAGCACGACGGCCTCGAGCGGCATCGGCGACATCCGCACCGGAACCCGGGTCTCGCGCTCGATCCGCTGAGCGAGGCCACGGAGCAGACCGCCGCCGCCGACGAGGTACATGCCCCGGACGAGGAAGTCCTGGGCCAGCTCAGGCGGTGCCTTCGCGAGGCAGCGCACGACCGAGGCGACGATGCTGGACACGACATCGTCGATCGCGAAGCGGATCTCCTCCGGAGCGAGCAGCACGGTCTTGGGAAGCCCGCTCATCAGATCGCGGCCACGGACTTCAGCCTCGTTCTCGTCCCCGATCGCATCGGCTGAACCGATCGCAACCTTGATCTCTTCTGCGGTTCGCTCGCCGATCGCGATGCCGTGCTCGCGGCGCACGTAGTTCTGGATCGCTGCGTCGATGTCGAACGAACCGACGCGCACGGCCTCCAGCGCGACGACACCGCCGAGGCTGATCACTGCGGTCTCGCTGGTGCCACCGCCGATGTCGATGACCATGTTGCCAACAGGCTCGTCGATCGGGAGGTCGGCGCCGATCGCCGCTGCCATCGGCTGCTCGATCAGCTGGGCATCCGCAGCGCCCGCGCGGCGCGCCGCATCGGTGACGGCACGACGTTCGACCTCGGTGATGGCCGACGGCACGCAGATCACCACCTTCGGACGGGTGAACCGGCTGACGCCGACGCGCTGCAGCAGCAGGCGGATCATCCGCTCGGTGATCTCGAAGTCGGTGATCGCTCCGCCGCGCAGCGGCCGGACAGCGACGATGTAGCCAGGAGTGCGGCCGATCATCTGCCACGCCTCACGACCGGTTGCCAGCACCTCGCCGGTCTGGCGGTTGAGCGCGATGACGGACGGCTCGTTCAAGACGATGCCGCGGCCCTTCATGTACACCAGGGTGTTGGCGGTACCGAGGTCGATCGCGAGGTCGCGAGCCATCGACGGCTACTTGCCTTTCCCCGACTCGCGTGCGTTCTGCACGCGGTCGATGACCTCGCGGCGTGCCGCCGGCGACAGCGCGTCGATGTGGCGACGGAACGACTCCACACCGTCGACCGGCCGACGACGGGCACTGACCCGGACCGCAGCGAGGATCAGGACGAGCACGGCGAAGACGATGAGCACGACGGCGATGATCACGACGCGCGCTCGCTGGCGGCGTACACCGCAGTGGGCACCTGGCTGGCCTCGGCGACGACCTGCGCGCCGGTGCCCCAATCCGAACCGCCGGCCCAGACCTCGTGCTTCCAGATCGGCACGCTGGCCTTCAGCGCATCGATCGCGAACCGAGCGGCCTCGAACGCCTCCGGGCGGTGCGGCGACGACACCACGACGATCACCGAGCTCTCACCGACGACCAGCATGCCGGTGCGGTGCAAGAGCACGATCGCGCCGGTCTGCGGCCAGCGCACGCGCACTTCATCGGCGATCTCGCCCAGCTTGACGACAGCCTGCTCTTCGTAGGCCTCGTACGTCAGCGACTGCACACCGTCGCGACCGTCGGCGTGGTCGCGGACGGTGCCGGAGAACAGCACGACAGCGCCACAGTCGGGCCGGACCGCCCACTCGTAGGCTGGACCCACGGGCATGGGCTCCGCGGTGATGCCCACCCACGTGTTGCCATCGGCCGGTGCATGCATCGCTGGCATCGTAGCCGTGAGCGGGCGCGTTACCCATCGGACGGGCCAAGGGGCGTGGCGGCGATGTTCCCGGCCGCGCGACGCCCGGGGCGGACGGTCCTTCACTACGATCTCCTCTTCGTGGAGCGCGGTGAGTGGGAAGACGATCCTGAGTACCCCAACGCGCCGCTCCCTGCGCACGAACGCACCTGGAGGCACCCCTCGGAGCAGGGCGCAACCGAGTGGGTGCGGTCCGAGCCTCCGCTCGTCGTCGGCCGTGGGCTCTCCGTGGCCACTGGCACGGTCGGCGCAGTCCTGGCGGTCGGGCTGCTCTGGTTGTTGATCCCCCACGACAACAAGGGTGGTGGTGTCGCCGTGCAGGGCAGCACGACGGTGCGCGTCGCAGCCGAGACGCTGACGTCGCGACTGACGTCCAGCCTGCCGCCCACCGCCCCCGCCGAGCTCTCGGCGGCGCCGATCACCGCGCTGGCCGTCACCTCGACCGCGCCTCCGCCCACCGACGGCACCACGAGCCCGCCGCCCACGAGGCCGACATCGCCCGCCACTTCCGAGCCGACGGCGTCGTCATCAACTGCGGCGTCAACACCACCGTCTTCGGATGCCACCCTCGTCGACAGCTCGTCGCCTGGCTCGACCGGAGAGACCGCTCCGCCTGTGGAGACCATCCACCCCGCTCTCGCGCTCGCCGTGTCCGTCGGATCGAGCCACTTCGTCGCGGCCACCGCCGCAGCCGTCGGCAATCAATCGACGATGACCGTGCAACTCCCCTCCGGGAACAGCACCGTCGCCTCCGTCGTCAGCGTCGACACCAGCACGGGCATTGCCGTGCTGGCGATCCCCGACGATGTCGACGCCGCCCCGATCGAGCCGAGCGGTGTGTCGCTGCCCACCGACGCCGCGATCGTGCTGACACCGGACCCGACACCGGTCAGCGTCTGGCGCGACGACACCGGCACGAACCTCACGGCCGACCCCGAACTGAGCGTGCCGGAAGGTTCACTCGTCCTCGACACCGACAACCGGTTGATCGGCATGTGCACCACCACCGCGAACGGCATCCACGTGCTCGACGCGGCGGCCCTTCGCGACGCGATCAACGGCGCGATCGCTCAGCAGTCGCCGGTGTGGGCAGGCCTCCATGTGGCCGTCGCCGACAACGGTGACGTGACGGTGATCGAAGTCGCCTCGGGCAGCCCGGCCGCCACGGCCGGCGTCCAGGTCGGCTCGCTGATCCGCGGCATCGACGGCGCGGCGACGCAGGGTCCGGACGGGGTGGAGGCGCTCCGCGCCACGCTCCGGTCGCACCTACCCGGTGACACGGTCACGTTGTCGGTCGTCGCCCCGGGGGCCACGGACCCCGCGGACGTGTCGGTCACGCTGGTCGCCAACCCCGGCGCGTTCTAGCGCGCCGAGCCACGCTTCACAGCCGGGTACCGGCGGCGCACCGTCAGAGCGCGCGACGGCGGCGGCGGGCGCGACGCACGATGACCACGACGGCGGTCGCCAGACCGAGGGACGCAGCCACCATCGCGCCGAGCGACAGCTCCTGCTTGCGCTTCGGGGTGATCATCGTCCACCACTTGGCTTCGGTGCCCTCGACGTACGCCTGCTCGTTGGTCACCGTCGGCCGCCAGCCGACCTCCTTGAGCCGATCGTTGGCCACCAGCCAGGGCGACTTGGTGTAGCTGCGCAACCCGGGCGGGATCGGGCCGCGCTGGAAGCGCCACCGGATCCGAGCGACGACCTCTGCCACCCGATCGGGCAACTTCACCTTCGGCGCCGAGCCCGCCAACGCGCGGACCCGCTCGCCGGCCACCCATCCGTCCGGGGAGACGTTGAACACCCCGTCGAGACGGCGCTCCGTGGCGATCACCACGGCGGAGGCGAGGTCGTCGAGGTGGAGGAACTGCGCACCCGGATCGTCCTCGCCGGAGCGTTGACCCATGCCGGCGGCAAGGGCACGAGCGAGTCCGGACGTGCCGTCGGCGGCCATCGTGACCACCGGCCGCAAGACGGTGGCCGTGCGCCCGGGAGCACTCGTGCGCCAGTCGTCGACCATCTGCTCGACGGACGCGAGCTGCCGGGCGAAGACGAAGTCGAGGTCCGGTCGGAGTGCAGCATCCTCGGTGAGTGGCACCGGGTTGTTCGCCCACGCCCCGTAGACCATCGCCGAGGACACGAGCACGAGGTGCTCGACGTGGTGCTGCTGCGCGGTCTCCAACAGCGCGGCGGCCCCGGTGGTGACGCTCTCGCGGCGGCGAGCGCGCGCGTCGTGGTCGCCGGCGGCGAGGTGCACGGCGATCGGGACCGTCCGCGGGTCGTCCGCCAGCGCGCCCGGCGCGACCACTTCGTATCCTCCGACGTTGGCCAGGCGGGCGACGACCCGACCGCCGAGGTTGCTCTCCGTCGCAGTCACGAGCACCTGGGTCAGCACCCGCCCGACGTTAACCGGTCAGCACCCCGTAGCATCTCGGTATGGCCGAGGGCGACCCCGCCGACAACCCCTTCGGGGGCATCCCGATGTTTGGCGACCTGGCGCGGGCGCTGTCCGGGCAGGGTCCGCTCAACTGGGAAGCTGCTCGCCAGTTCGCCCAACTGGCCGCCACCGAGGGCGCCACGGAGGCCAACGTCGAGCCCTCGATCAGGTTCGCGCTGGCCGATCTGGCTCGCATCGCCGAGCCGCACGTGCTCGACGTCACCGGCCGCGACGTCGCCGGCTACGAGATCACCACCACCACGCCCGGGGTGTGGGCACAGCAGGCGCTCGAGGCCTACCGACCGCTGTTCACCGAGCTCGCGGTCTCGCTCGGCAAGCGACCGACGGCCGACGCAGACGACAGCGACAGCGATGGCTCCAGCGATCCGATGATGGCGATGATGGCCGGGCTCAGCCAGATGATGGCGCCCTCGATGCTCGGCATGGCCATCGGCTCGATGATCGGCCGCCTCGGCCGGCGGGCGTTCGGCCAGTACGACCTGCCGATCCCGCGTCCGACAGCCAAGACCGTGGCGCTCGTGCCGGCCAGCATCGACGCCTTCGCCGAGGACTGGAGCCTGCCGCGCGACTCGATGCGGTTGTGGGTGCTCGTCCACGAGCTCACCACGCATGCGGTGTTCTCCGTCGCGCACATCCGCGAGGGCCTCAGCGATCTCGTCCGCGCCCACGTCGGCGCGTTCCGGCCCGATCCGTCGGCCGTGGCCGACAAGCTCAGCTCGCTCGACATCGAGAGCGACGATCCCATGGCGGCGCTGCAGCGCACGCTCGGCGATCCGGAGATCCTCCTGGGCGCGGTGCAGAGCCCCGCCCAGATCGCGATGCAGCCACAGCTCGATGCCGCGATGGCGGCCGTCATCGGGTTCGTCGATCACGTCGTCGACACGGTCACGACGCGACTGATCGGAGGCGACGCTCGACGCGTCAGCGAGGCCGTTCGTCGCCGCCGGATCGAGACCTCTCCCGACGACGTGTTCGTCGAGCGCCTCCTCGGTCTGCACCTCACCCGCCAGCAGGTCGAGCGCGGCCGGGCGTTCGTCGCCGGCGTCGTCGAGCGCGGCGGCCTGGCGGCGATCAACCAACTGCTCGAGACGCCCGGGGCGATCCCCACCCCCGCTGAGATCGATGCCCCCGGATTGTGGATGGCCCGGCTCGACATCGACCCGATCACCGAGATCGAGCCACCCGACAGCGACACCGGCGCCAACGACCTTCCCGACTGAGCGAACCCCGACAAGAACGGGGACGCTGCTGCGGAGTGGTGGAGGCTGCGGCGGCCGCCTCCGCCGGTGGCATGCGTGACACTGGAAGACTGGCGGTGTCAGGGTCACGTCCTCAGTCGCCCAAAACTTCGGATTCGGGGCGTGGTTCGGCCAGAGGCCGGCGTCAGCCCTTGCGCGAGCGGCGCAGGGGGGCGCCGCGCAGGGCCCGGCTGACCGGGTCGTCGGGCAGTGCCGGATCCGATGCTCGGTCGGCCAGGCGCGGTGGCGGCAACGGCCGACTGACCGGGCGCGTCGTGCCGGAGGTCGGGGTGTAGCCGTCGCGCCGGTTCTTGCGTCGCTCGGCGATCTCGGCGGCCAGCTGGCGGCGCAGCTTCTTGCTGAACGGTTCCGGGATCGGCTTGCCGGCCTGCACCCGCTTCGTGCCGACGAGGTAGGAGACCGTTGCGAACACAGCGATCCCACCGACGATCGCGAACCCGATCGGCCCATCGTTGTCGCCGGTCGGTCCGTAGATCACCGGGATGATGCCGCCGACGACCCATGCCAGTTGGAACTTGGTCTCGAACTGGGCGAACGCTCGCCCCTGGTTGGCGTCCGGCGCATCGCGCTGCACGATCGAGTCGAACGCCAGGCGGCCGAGCGC
>JAOBWQ010000445.1 GCA_025463425.1 Ilumatobacteraceae bacterium
GTGGCTGCGCGCGATGCGCGCGTTGGCCTCGGCGGTGAGGATGTTCTGCAGCGGCATGCCGAGCGGGCCGGGGCCTTCGGGATCTGCCCAGGCGTCGGTCCACACCGAGCGCAGCTGACGGGCCGGCTTGCCGGTGTAGCACTTCGACCGCACCGTGTCCGACGACGTCGCCTCGAGGTAGCGCTCGAGGTGCTCGGGCGACGAGCTGCTCTCCGTGGTGGCGAGCCACAGCGAGCCCAACCACACGCCCTGTGCCCCGAGGGCCATGCCGGCAGCGATCTGGCGACCGGTGCCGATGCCGCCGGCCGCGAGCACGGGCGTGCCCGGCACGGCATCGACGATCTCCGGGACGAGCACCATCGTGCCGATCTCACCGGTGTGCCCGCCGGCTTCGGAGCCCTGGGCGATGACGATGTCGACGCCGTTGTTCACGTGGCGCTGCGCGTGCTGCGCTTTGCCCGCCAGCGCAGCGACCTTCACGCCTTCGCTGTGGGCGCGGTCGATGATGTCCTTCGGCGGCGAGCCAAGCGCGTTCGCGATCAGCTTGATCGGGTGCCCGAAGCTGATGTCGACATGGGCCCGGGCCACGCCCTCGGCCCAGCCGAGCACGCCACCGACGCGCTCGCCCTCGGGCAACTCCGGGATGTCGAACTTGATCATCAGCTCGTCGACGAAGCGGCGGTGGGCGTCGGGGATCATCGCCTGGATCTGGGTGAGCAACGACTCGGCGTCGGCACCGTCGACACCCGCTGAGGTGGCCGGCATGACGATGTCCACGCCGTACGGCTTGCCACCGATGTTGTCGTCGATCCAGTTCAGCTCGGTCTCGAGCTGGTCGGGGCTGAACCCGACAGCGCCGAGCACGCCGAGGCCTCCGGCCTTGCTGACCGCGGCGACGACGTCGCGGCAATGGGTGAACGCGAAGATCGGATATTCGATGCCGAGCTGATCGCAGATGTCGGTGCGCATGGTGTGATGACCCCTCTTCCCCAGAAACTGCAACATGTTCTACTCTTGGAGACAGTGAAACGCAACTCCGGCGCAGCAACGGTCGCCTACGATCCTTCGCACATGAACGGACGGCGCACTGTCACCACGACCGGGCAGCCGTCGACTCCTCGGCAGTTCGCCCGGCGCGACGGCGCGATCCGTGCCGCGCTGGACCTCGCGACCGAGGGTGGCTACGACGCCGTGCGGATGCGCGACGTGGCCGAGCGGGCCGACATCGCGCTCGGCACCCTCTATCGCTACTTCGGGTCGAAGGATCACCTGCTGTCGTGTGCGATGGCGTTCTGGGCGGCCGACCTCCGCGGCCGCCTGACCAAACGTCCCGCTCGCGGCGACTCGCCGGTGGAGCGGGTGGTCGACGTGCTCGGCCGAGCATCGAGCTCGCTCGAGCACCAGCCGCGTCTCGGCGAGGCGTTGGTGAAGGCGATCGGATCGCACGATCCCGGGGTGGCCGAAGCCAGCGGCGAGGTGTCCACCCACATCCGGGCAATGCTCGAGCCACTCCTGTTCGACCTCGACCACGACGTGCGGGATGGGCTGATCGACCTGATCGCGCAGGTCTGGCACTCCTCGCTGATGGGCTGGGCCAATGGTCGGTTCCCGGTCCACGAGGTCGGCGTCAAGATGGAACGCGCGGTGCGGCTGATCCTCGAACCTCGATTTGAACCCTTCCGCATCCCCGTGCCTACGGTCGTCGGACGATGAGCTCGTCGCCCACCACGTTCCGCAACATCGTCGATCCCGTCTCGGCGCGTCGCTATCGGGACAACGGCTGGTGGGGCGATCTCACGGTCTCCGATCACGTCCGCCGCCACGCGCGCGAGCAGGGCGACAAGCCCGCCTACGTCACACCCGATCACACCCTGACCTACCGCCAGCTCGACGCTGCGGCCGACCGCGTCGCTGCCGGGCTGGTCGCGGCGGGCAGCGAACCCGGCGACCGGATCGCGGTGATGCTGCCAGACGGGCCCACGATCCACGCCGTGTTCGTCGGCGCCGAGCGCGCCGGGCTGACGGTGATCGGCATGGGCGCGCGCGCCGGCGATCGCGAGATCCGTCACCTGTTGACCAAGACCGGGGCGCGCAGCATCGTCACCCACGCCGAGCACCGCGGCAACGATCAGTTCACGTTCGTCGCTGGCCTGCGCGAAGCAGGCATCGAGATCGATCACCACATCGTGGTGTCGCAGTTCGAGGTCGGCGACGCCACCGTGGTGGTCGACGGCAAGCCGGTCGAGGCGACGGCGCTCGACGCCGAGATCGAGCAGCAGCGCCGGCTCGGGCCCGACGATCTGTTCCTGGTCAACTCGACATCCGGCACCACCGGGATGCCGAAGTGCGTGACCCACTTCCAGAACCGGTGGATGTACTTCCATCGCAAGGCCGTCGAGAACGGCGCGCTCACCGGCGACGATGTGTTCTGCGGCGCCGTGCCGGCACCGTTCGGGTTCGGGATCTGGACCAGCCACGTCACACCGCTGGTGCTCGGATCCACCGTCGTCACCTTCGAGCGGTTCAACGCGGCGCTGACGTTGGAGATGATCGAGCGCGAGCGGGTGACGGCGCTGTGCTGCGTCAGCACGCAGTTCATCATGCTCCTCGGCGAGGAGTCCGCCGTGACGCGCGACCTGTCGTCGCTGCGGGTGATGTTCACCGGCGGGGAGCCCGTGCCCTACCTGCGCGCGCTGGACTTCGAGCAGCAGACCGGTGCCACGGTGCTGCAGTTCTACGGCTCGAACGAGACCGGTCTGCTGACCGGCACCACGCTCGACGACGACGCTGATCATCGTTTGCACACCGCCGGACGGATCGCTGCCGAGATGGAGGTGCGCCTGTTCGAGGACGGCATCGACGTCACGGAGACCGGGCGCGGCCAACCCGGCTGCCGCGGCCCGGCGCTCAGCCCCGGCTACCTCGATGACGACGCGGCCAACGCGGCGCTGTACACCGGCGACGGCTGGATGCTGATGGCCGACGTGTGCACGATCGACGCCGACGGCTACCTGTCCGTCGTCGGCCGCACCAGCGACATCATCATCCGCGGGGGCAAGAACATCAGCGCGCCGCAGGTCGAGGCCGAAGTCGCCACTCACCCCGACATCGCCCACGTCGCTGCAGTCGCCGCGCCGGATCCGGTGTTCGGCGAACGGGTCGCGGTCTACGTGCAGCTGCGACCCCCGGCCGAGACGCTCCAGCTGAGCGCGCTGACCGCACACCTGGCCTCGCGCGGCGTGTCGAAAGAGCTCTATCCCGAGCACCTGTTCGTCGTCGCCGAACTGCCGCTGTCATCTGGCGGCAAGGTGGCCAAGGGCGACCTCCGCGACGACGTCAAGACGCGGGTCGCACCGACGGCAGGCGCCCGGGGATGACCGAGCCCGATGATCCACGAGTTCGTCGCCGCGCACTTCGGCCCCGGCGGCTGACGGCCGCCGGCGCGGAACGAGTCAGGTCGGCTGGATGCCGACGGCGTGGAAGAACTGGACCAGCTCATCGGAGCGCGCGACTGGGATTTCGAACGCGACGTCGACCGATGTCGCGCCGCTGTACCGGTCGCCAACCTTCACCGCGACCTCGTCGCCCTTGCGGTTCAGCGACATCTCCGCTGCGGCGTGCACGAGGTGGAACCGCCACTTCTGCGATCCGGGGCTGACGCCGCGCCAGAAGTACTCCAGCGTCTCGCCATCGCTGACGAGGAGCCGGTCGTCGTCGACCACGAAGCGCTGCACAGCCCGGGACCGTAGCCGAGCCGACTCGGCCAGCTCGCTCAGTCGACCGGCCAGTTCAGCGCGGCTTCGACGAGCTCGTCGCGGAACTGGGGATGGGCGATCGCCGCGAGGGCACGAGCTCGTTCGCGCACCGTGCGGCCCTGGAGCTCGGCGACGCCGAACTCGGTGATGACGATGTCGACCTGATGACGTGGCGTGCTGATGATCGAGCCGTACGGCAGCTTGGCGAGCACCCGGTTGACGAGCTCACCCGCGACGGTGCTGGTCGAAGGCAGGCAGATCAGGCTGCGGCCGTCGTCCGACAGCGTCGGCGCGCCAACGAAGTCCTCGTGCCCACCGATCCCGGAGAACTGCTTGCCGATGATCGTGTCGGCCACGACCTGTCCGGCGAGGTCGACGCTGAGCGCACCGTTGATCGTGACCATGTCACGGTTCTCGGCGATCAACTCGGGTGAGTTGACGATGTCGACGGGCAGGAACCGGACCTGGTCGTTGTCGTGCAACCACTCGTAGAGCTCGCGCACTCCCGCTGCGAAGGTCGTCACCGAGAAGCCGTCGAACCGACCGAGGCCGCTCACGGACTTGCGATTGGTGACCTTGCCGG
The DNA here is from genome assembly GCA_025463425.1 of Ilumatobacteraceae bacterium. GTDB lineage: Bacteria > Actinomycetota > Acidimicrobiia > Acidimicrobiales > Ilumatobacteraceae > WLMZ01. The sequence goes on from JAOBWQ010000445.1 coordinate 4,339, forward strand.
CGCGATGCAGGTGCATCAGGCCCGTCGTGAACATCTCACTGTGGATCCCGAAGTCGCCGGACGGTCCATCGGCCAGCAGCTTGGCGACTTGGCTGGGGATGCCGCCGATGCCGGTCTGCAGCGTGCAACCGTCGTGCACGTACCGGGTCGCGAACTCGGCGATCGCCCGTTCTGCATCGGTGGGCGGCGCATCGGCGAGCTCGAACGGCATCCGGTCGGTCTCGATCAACACGTCGATCTCGTCGACATGAAAGCGGTGCATGTGCTCGGGAGCCACACCCATCGTGCGCGGGAAGTGCGGGCTGACCTCGACGACCAGCAGCCGTTCCGGATCGGCGCCGGCCTTGCGCAGCTCGGGGATCGACGCACCGGCATGGAGGCTGAGGCTGACCCAACCATCCACCGGCGGCGCGGCGGCCGTCGCCATCACGCGTGGGGCGAGGTCGTGGAGGATCGTCTGGAACCGACGGAAATCGGCGGGCACGAAGTCGACGGAGGCACCGGAATCGCGCAGGAACCGCTCGGCCGGACCGAAGAACCCGCTGCGGTAGTGCACGCCCGATCGGGTGAACAGCTCGTACAGATCGGGCAGGAGTGCTCCGAACATCTGCAGGTCGACGAAGTCGGTGCGGGCACCCAGCGCGTGCAGGAACCCGCCTGGCACGCCAGGACCGAGCGGCACCGCGATGCTGTCGGTGGGCCTGACCAGTGCGACCGCCGCCGCGATGTCCATCTGCACGCGCCCATGATGGCCGATCCCGGCACGTCCGCGCGGCATATGACCCGACCGACGCGGTGGTCCCCGGGTATCGTCGCGACAGCATGCCCTCGAAGTCGTTCGCCCCGTTCCGGCAGCGGGCGTTCCTCCTTGTCTGGCTCGGTGCGATGGTGTCGAACATCGGCACGTGGATGGAGACCACTGCGCTGAGCTATTACGTGGCCGATCACTCGCGAGCCTCGTGGTCCGGCGTCGTGGCCGCTGCGGGCTTCCTCCCGACTGCACTGCTCAGTCCCGTCGGGGGCGCCTGGGCCGATCGCTTCCGCCGGCGCAACGTGATGATCTGGACCAACTCGGCGTCCGCAGTGATCGCGGCCAGCATCGCCCTGATCGTTGCCACCGGCGACGCCACGCCGGGCGTGCTGGCCTTGATGTCGTTGGCCGCGGGATGTGCGAACGCGATCGGCTTCCCGTCGTTCCAGGCGACCCTGCCCGACCTCGTGCCGCGCGAAGACCTGGTCGCTGCGATCGGTTTGAGCAGCACCCAGTGGAACCTCGGACGCATCCTCGGTCCGACCGCGGCCGGCGTGGCGATCTGGCTCGGGGGCGTGCCGGCAGCACTGTGGTGCAATGCAGCCAGCTTCTTCGCCGTGATCCTGGCGATCTCGTTCGCCAAGATCCCGCTCACGCCACGCACGAAACGCCCGATCCTCCAGGCGCTGCGCGACTCGATCCACTTCGGACGCACCAGTCCAGCGGTCCGATCGATGCTGCCGGTCATGTTCATGATCGCGCTGATCGGCGCGCCGTTCATCGGCTTCATCGCGCAGATGGCCACGAAGGTGTTCCACACCGAACAGTCGGGCACGTCACTGCTGGTCACCGCGCAGGGCGTCGGAGCCGTGATCGCCGGCGCGTCGATGGGCGCGCTCACCCAGCGCTTCGGCATGCGGCGGACGATGATCGGTGCCGTCACGTTCTTCGGGCCTGCTGTCGCGTTCTACGGGTTCGCGCCGAACATCGTCGTCGCCGCGATTGCCGTCGCGCTCGCCGGCGGCGGGTACATGGCGTGCATCTCCAGCTTCTCCTCGATCACGCAGCAGTCGGCGCCCGCCGAGCTGCGCGGACGAGCGATGACGCTGAACAACTTCGTGCTCGGCTTCGCCTACCCGCTCGGTCTGTTCATCGAAGGTCCACTCGCCGATGCCACTTCGCTGCGAGCGGTGACGGTCGGCAGCGGGCTGCTGACGCTCGGGATCCTCGCGGTCGGGCGGCTGCTCAAGCCGCGGCACACGGAACCGATCGCCCTCGCGCTCAGCTGACCCCTTGCGCTGACACCTGTCCGCCGCCGCCGGTGCCGGCTCAGCCGAGCAGCAGGCAGATCAGCTCGGCGTAGCGGACCGACACCGGTGGACCGGCGGTGACCCGCGTCCCCCATGCCTCGCTCGTCGCCTGCCACCGGTCGGCCGGGAAGCCGAGCTGGTCGACCGCCACGGCACGCTGCTGGTCGACGGTGAGTCCCGGGTAGAGGAGCTGCGTGCCGATGAACCGCACGTACGTTTCGATGGTGACGCCGTCGATCGGGGCCAGCCGAGGATCAGCGGGATCGATCGGCTCCGGCTTGGGAAGGTGTGGCATCGGGAACCACGCCGGCATGTCGGGCATCCCAGGGCTCAGGATCTTGCCGATCGTGCGTCCGACGTCGATCGCCAGATCGGGCTCGACGATCGCCCGGCAGCCCCAGACGAGTTGAGCCCGGTTCCACGTCGCCGGGTCGATGCCGTGGGCTGCGGCCGCGGCGTCATACGGCGCCATTCCGTCGAGCTCGCCGTGCTCCGCCGGCTGCCCTGCTCGGATCGCCACTGCCGCGTAGACCCGGCAGTACGTCGCGAAGTCGACGCCGGCGACCGGGGGCATGTCCTGACCGGAAGTCATGGCTCGATCGTAGAGGTTCCGCCTCACCGCCTCGGCCGGCGCAGTCATAGGGTGCGCGCATGGACTTCGACATCCCGGCAGACATCCAGGAGACGCTCGCGCAACTCGACGAGTTCATCGAGCGCGAGATCAAACCGCTGGAGCAGCAGGACGACAACATCCGCTTCTTCGACCACCGCCGCGAGTACTCCCGGACCGACTTCGAGAACGGTGGCGTGCCCACCGAGGACTGGGAGGCACTGCTGCGCGAGATGCGCCGGCGCGCCGATGCTGCCGGCTGGTTGCGGTTGGCGTTGCCCGTCGAGTTCGGTGGGCAGGGGGCCAGCAACTTGAAGATGGCGATCATCCGCGAACACTTCGCGGCCAAGGGTCTGGGACTGCACAACGACCTGCAGAACGAGTCGAGCATCGTCGGCAACTTCCCCACCGTGTTGATGATGCGCGACTTCGGCACCCCGGAGCAGATCGCCGAGTGGATGCCTGGCTTCCTCGATGGCTCACGCCGTCTCGCGTTCGGCCTCACCGAACCGAACCACGGCAGCGACGCCACGTACCTGGAGACGACGGCCGTCCGCGACGGCGACGAATGGGTCATCAACGGGATGAAGCGGTGGAACAGCGGCCTGCACCACGCCACCCACGACATCATCTTCGCCCGCACCAGCGGTGAGAACGGCGACCCGAAGGGCATCAGCGCGTTCCTCGTGCCCACCGATGCACCGGGCTTCAAGGTCGAGTTCTTCTGGTGGACGTTCAACATGCCCACCGACCACGCCGAGGTGTCGTTGACCGACGTGCACGTCGGCCCGGAGGCGCTGTTCGGCCCTCCCGAGCGTGGCCTCGAGCTGGCCCAGCACTTCGTCCACGAGAACCGCATCCGCCAGGCTGCATCGTCGCTCGGCGCCGCGCAGTACTGCATCGACGAGGCGGTTGCATATGCAAATGGTCGCGTCTCGTGGGGCAAGAAGCTGTCGTCGAACCAGGGCATCCAGTTCCCGCTCGTCGAGCTGCACACCGAGGCCGCGATGCTGCGCCAGCTGATCCGCTACACCGCATGGATGCTCGACAAGAGCCACCACATGGAGGTCACCCATCTGGTCGCGATGTGCAACTACCGGGCCAACCGCTTGGTCTGCGATGCCGCCGACCGGGCGATGCAGACATGCGGAGGTGTCGGCTACTCGCGGCACATGCCGTTCGAGCACATCTATCGCCATCACCGCCGCTACCGGATCACCGAAGGCGCCGAGGAGATCCAGATGCGCAAGGTCGCCCAGAACCTGTTCGGCTTCGGCCGGAAGTAGGCGCCACGGCCCCTGGCGGCCACTCATGCCCCGGGCGACTTGGGCGGACGGCCAGACGGATTGGTCGCATCGGAGGTTTTGTGACGCGCCCGTGTGCACGGGAAACCCTCCGGTGCCGAGCTGGGTCATCGACTGGAGGGTTTGTGACGCGCCCGTGTGCACGGGAAACCCTCCGGTGCCGATGTGAGGGTGCGGCGGGAGCGTGTGGCTGGCCGCCGCAGCCGGCGGCCGGCAGCAGCGCCCCCGTCATTGCATGGGTTTCATCACGTGGAGATTCACGAGGAGCCGACCTCCGGTGAACGCTGTCAGCGCAGGTCGCGCTCCGGCGACATGTGATGACAGCGTCAGGCGGGGCAGGTGTTGCGGTCGTCGGCGGCCATCGAGGCATCGGCGGCACCAGCACCAGCACCGGCGTCGGCCGACGTTGGCGCCGGGAACGGCTTGGCGAACGTGAAGGCCTCGGCGGACGAGCCGTTTGCATCGAGGAGGGCAAGTCGTTCGACCGCCTCGGCCACCGTCGGCTGGTGACCTGCCGGCACCCACCAGAGCACCATGTGCGCCGTGCCGTACCGGGCGAACCACTCGCGCTTGCGGCGCAGGAACTGGACATGGCCTGACCGGTAGACGTAGTCGGCCAACGCCGAGACCGACGTCCACACGGACATGTTCGTGA
>JAOBWQ010000453.1 GCA_025463425.1 Ilumatobacteraceae bacterium
CACATCGACTGGACGCTGATCTGGGCGTCTCCGCCAACCAGAACTTTGCCGACCCTGATCTGCCGAGACTTGCGCCGAGGGGCAAGCACTTCGCGGGTTTTTGGGAGACCGAGGTTGACTGCTGGCACTCCGTCAGTCTACTTTCACCCGCTCGCCGAAGTCCGGACTCAGCCCTTCCTCAGCTGAGCGGTCAGCGCGGCGCGAAACTCCGCCGGGTGCTCGAGATGTGCGGAGTGTCCACAGTTCTCATAGACGATCTCCTCGTAGTTGCCGTAGCGATCGAGAACCGCCCGGGTCTGAGTGACCATTGGCTGGGGCGGCGCGACCTCCGCACCGGGCCAGCCGGGAACGGCACCGAGCTGGCCGAGAAAGTTGAGGTCGAACAACGAGGTGTCGGAGACGATCACGTCGTCCGCCCCGTGCACCCACAGGATGGGCGGCTTCGACTCGAGGTCGACGATGCCGGACACGTTGAAGTAGCGCGGCACCATGGTGTTCAGCACCCCGCGGGTTCCCGGGCCGAAGCCGGGCCAGGCGGTCGCCGTCGATCCGTCGCCCGGATAGTTGTCGATGCCGGTTTTGGTCGACAGCATCGACTCGACCCAGAGATCCTCGAACGTGGCGTCCGACGCATCCTTGACGTAGGTCGTTCGGTAGATCGTGCGGGGCGAGGTTGGACCGTCACCGGTGTCGCCATTGCTCAGCGCTTCAATAAAGGCAGGGTTTCCGCCTCCGCCGCCGGATCCGGCGTTCTCGTCGTTCAGAACTCGACCATCGGCACCATCCGTCCCGCCGAACCCATACGGCGAAACCGGCGAAACCAGAGTGAGCGAGAGCACGCGGTCCGGGTGGTCGAGCAGATACTGCATGACGACTCCCCCGCCCATGCTCCAGCCGACTAGATTGACCGCACCGAGGCCGAGTTCTGCGATGACGGTGGCGATGTCATCGGAGAAGTCCCGTACACCCCTCGACCCATCGACCGGCAGTGTCTGGCTGTCGCCAAAACCGCGAAGATCGATCGCCAGCGCACGGATGTCGGGAGCCAGAGCCAGCATGGTCGGCTGCCAGAACAGCGACGAGGACACGTTTCCGTGGATGAAGACGACGGTCTTGGTCGGTGCGTCCGCGGGTCGCTCGAACACCGCGGCGGTGAGGCGAGGAGTCGTCACGGTGTGGGCGACGATTCCGTCGAGGAGGGTAGACGTCATGCGGGTTCCCTTTCTGATTGGACGGCGTCGGCGACGGCGTCGGCGCCTCGGTGGTTCATGAGAATCGAATAGTGGTTCACGTCCGGCACGTCAACGATCCGCAGGTTCGCTTGAGTGCGCGCAAAGTCGGCAAGGTAGTCCGCGTCGTAGAGCGCAGCGCCGTTCATTAACCCTCGCGGGGCTCGGAGGAACGTGATCGGCGTGGTCACGACCGACCAGGGTTGATCGGCGACCGTGCCGACGCCCTGTTCTACCGAATCCGCAAGGGCCGCCGTGCCTGACGCCGCAGAACGCAGGTCTGGCGCCGAGCCGATGAGGTCGTAATCGACGTACGCCTCGACGTCATCGTTCCACTCGCCGACGAACGCGGGATGTGCCCGCCAGAAGTCCCGATACGCCTCGCGGCTCGGATAGGTCATCTCGAGTCGCGCAAGCGCGGGGCCGAGCGTTGCCTTCATCAGCTGCTCGATGGGCACGTCGGCGGGTAGAGGCAGCGGAATTCCGCCGTCCACGAGAGTGATGCTGCGCACCAGGTCCGGGTATTCTGCGGCGAAGCGCATCGCGACGAAACCACCCATGGAATGCCCGATCAGGTCGACCCGATCGACCCCCCTCGACTCGAGCAGACGCAGGGCATCCTCCGCGTGCTGTGCCATGCCGAACGGACCGGGCAGGTTTCGGGACGCTCCCCGCCCACGAAGATCCGGCGCGATCACCGACCGTTTCGGCTCGAGGGAACGCGCAACCGCCCGCCACGAGACGTGCGACGCCGTGATGCCGTGAAAGGCGAGAGCCACCTCGCTGGTGCCCGAGCCCCAGGCCCCAGCGGTCAACATCCCACCGCGGACGGGCGCGGTAACCAGCTCGTAGCTCATCGGGCGCTCCAGCCGCCGTCCATCGTGTAGGACGCGCCCGTGACCATTGCCGCCGTTGGACCGCAGAGCCACAGCACCAGGTCCGCGACCTCATCCGGTTCGAGCAGCCGCTTGATCGCCGACTCGACGAGCATGACCTTCTCGACGACGTCAGACTCCGGGATGCCATGGATGCGCGCCTGGTCGGCGATCTGCTTCTCGACGAGAGGGGTGCGAACGTAGCCGGGATTGACGCAATTGCTGGTCACACCGCGGGGGCCGCCCTCGAGCGCGGTCACCTTGGACAGTCCCTCGAGAGCGTGTTTCGCCGCCACGTATGCCGACTTGTTCTCCGAGGCCCGCAGCCCGTGCACGGAGGAAATGTTGACGACTCGACCGAAGCCACGTTCGTACATCGCCGGAAGGGCGGCGCGAATGAGCAGGAAGGGCGCCTCCACCATGAGCGTCTGGATGGTGTGGAAGCGCGCCGGATCGAAGTCCTCGATCGGGATCACGTACTGGATGCCCGCGTTGTTGACGAGGATGTCGACATCCAGTTTCAGGTCCGCGAGCGC
>JAOBWQ010000462.1 GCA_025463425.1 Ilumatobacteraceae bacterium
CCCGGCGCGGTGGATCGATGTGGTGGTTGTCGTGGGTCAGCTCGGGATGGAACTGGTCGGTCTCGCCCTGCAGGAACCCGTAGAACCGGTCGAACCCCTTCTGCAGCGGCCAGTTCGTGTGCGGGCCTGCGGCCGAGGTCTCCTCCATCGGCGCGAGGTGCCACTTGCCTGCCGCGTAGGTCGCGTAGCCGTGGGCGCGCAGCAACTCGGCGATCGTGGCCGCCCGCGGGTTGATGCCTCCCCGCATGTGCGGGTAGCCGCTGCTCCAGTTCGACACGGCGCGCATCCCGACGGCGTGGTGGTTGCGGCCCGACATCAAGCAGGCACGCGTCGGCGAGCACAGCGCCGTCGTGTGGAACCCGGTGTAGCGCAGCCCGCCCGCGGCGAGGGCGTCGATGTGGGGCGTGCGCAGCGTCGAGCCGTAGCAGCCGAAGTGGGCGAAGCCGGTGTCGTCGAGCACGATCGTGACGACGTTCGGGCCACCGATGCCAGCGGGTGGCGCGGGCCACGCAGGCGTGGATTCGAGGTGGGTGCGGCCGATCGTGCCGGCGAAGTCCGGTTCGATGTTCATGGCCACGTCCTACCACCCCGAGCGCGCCAGTCTTCGACCTGACCTCGCCAACTGGACGGTCACACGGCCCGTTTCCGGGCCGATCGCGCGTCCAGTTCTCAGGCGAACGTCGCCTGGCCGGTGAGCGTGCTCGCCAGTGCCGCTTCGTCGAGCTCGATGCCGAGCCCAGGACGGTCGGACAACGTGATCCACCCCTCGCCGTCTGCCTCGATCGTTTCGGTGAGGATGTAGTCACGACGAGCCGTGCTCCACTCAGGCGGATCGAACGGGAACTCGATGAACGGCGTGCTGGCAGCACCGGCGGTCAGCTGCAGGTTGGCCATCACGCCGATCCCGTTGCCCCACGTGTGGGGGGTGAAGATCTTGCCGGCAGCCTCGACCTCGACCGCCAGGTGGCGCAGGCCGGAGATGCCCATCGAGCACACCGCATCGGGCTGGAACACGTCGAAGCACTCGCGCTGGAGCAGCTCGCGGAACTCGTACGGCTCGCGCGTCAGCTCGCCACCGGCGATGCGGATGCCGACCCGACGACGCAGCTCGGCCATGCCGTCGTAGTCGCCGCGGTGCAGCGGCTCCTCCATCCAGTACACGCGCTCGCGCTCCAGAGTCTCGGCGACGCTGGTGGCGTGGTCCAGCGTCCACGGCTGCTGGATGTCCCACGGCATCCGCCAGCCCTGGTTGCAGTCGACCATCAGCTCCAGCCCGTCGCCCACGGCGTCGCGCACGGCGCTGATCACGGCGAGGTCGTCCGCCAGCGTCGGTCGCCCGAAGCGAACCTTCAACGCGGGGAAGCCGAGCTCCATGATCCGCTTGGCGACCTCGACCATCTCGGCGACCGGGCGATGCACGCCGCTCGATGCGTAGGCGCGGATCCGGTTGCTGCGCCCGCCGACCATCTGCCAGATCGGTTCGTCGCGGATCTTGCCGGCGAGGTCCCACAGCGCGATGTCCATCGGCCAGGGCCGGCCGGCGTGGAACTCGATGTTGGCGAGCACTGCGGCGTGGCGATCGAGGTCGAGTGGATCCTCGCCGAGGAAGTAGCGCTGGTAGTCGGCGAACCCGTACATCGCGTCACCGGAACCGATTCCGACACGGCCGTCGGAGTCGTGGACGCGCACGATCGTCGCCGGGAACTTGGTGCGCGGCTGGGTGTCCCACGAGGCCGGGAACGGTGGGTCGAGCGGCAATTGGTGGTGGGTGATCTCGATCCGCGTGATCGTGCTCATGAGCGGAACCGCTTCCAGCTCTGGACGGTCAGTTCGGCCAGCATCATCCGATCGGCATCGTCGGCGGTGCGGCTGTTGTTGGCGAACATCGGCTGGTTCTCGGTGGCCACCATCATCTCGGCGATGTCGGCCGCGACGAGATCGATGTCGGGGAAGCGGCGCATCACCTCGGGGAACCGGCTGGACTCGAACAGCTCGCGCAGGGCGAGCGGCACGTCGGCGCTCGATCCGCCGAACGCCGCGCCGGCATCGGCGTACGCGTCGGGCGCGCCTTCGACGTTCCAGTCGATCGCTGCATCGAGCCCGATTGCCACCGACGCTCCGTGGGGCAGGTGGTACAGCGAACCGAGGGCGTGCCCGATCGAGTGAGCCATGCCCGTGCCGCAGTTGTCGATGGCGGTGCCGGCCAGCAACGCGGCCTCCTGCATCCGCTGTCGGGCGACGAGGTTCGCACCGTCGGACACCGCTGTAGGGAGGTTCTGCACGACGAGTCGCATCGCGTGGGCAGCGGGAGCGACCGAGAGCACGTTGCGGCGCTGCCCGCTGATCGCCTCGAGGGCGTGGACGAATGCGTCCAGACCAGTCGCAGCCGTCACGTGGGACGGCATCGTCGCCGCCGCGGTCGGGTCGAGCAAAACGAGATCGGGCAACATCTCGTCGCCCCACGTCCACAGCTTGCGGCCCTCCGCATCGCTGAGGATGCAGGTGCGAGTGACCTCGGCGCCGGTGCCCGACGTGGTGGGAATCGCGATGATCGCGCGGCGGCCGGCGAACGGGACGGCGCACAGCACGTACTGCGCGACGCTGCCGTCGGCCATCGCGACGACCGCCGCCTGCTTGGCGGTGTCGAGCGCCGAGCCGCCACCGATGCCGATGACGACGGCGCCGGGCAAGTCGCGCACGACGTCGGCAGCGGCATCGACCGACGCGACCGTCGGCTCCCCGGCCGGCACGATGTGCTGCACGACTGGCATGTCGCGCAACACGGCGGCGACGCGCGCGGCGTACCCGGTGAGGGCGACGGCCTCGTCGACGATCAGCACCGCACCGCAACCCAACGCCTCGACGGCTCCGACGAGCTCGGTCAGGGCATCTTCGCCGGCAACGATTCGCGGGACCCGCCCGAGCTCATGGACACTCACAGTTGCTCCTCGATAACCAGCACGTTCGTTACACGATATACGCACGATCTCCTTCCACCGGGCCGCGATCGTGTGGTACGAAAGGTCATGGCAGCTGTCTCCGACGACCCACTCCTTCAACCGTTCACGATCAAGTCGCTGACGTTGAAGAACCGGGTGATGTCCAGCTCGCACGAGCCGGCCTACGGCGACGACGGCATGCCCAAGGAGAAGTACCGGCTCTATCACGCCGAGAAGGCCAAGGGCGGCATGGGTCTGACGATGACGGCCGGGTCCGCCGTCGTGTCGCCGGACAGCCCTGCGGCCTTCGGCAACCTGCACGCCTACAAGGACGAGATCATCCCGTGGATCCGCGAGCTCACCGATGCCATCCACGAGCACGGTTGCGCGGCGATGATCCAGATCAGCCACCTCGGCCGGCGTACCGGGTGGAACAAGGCCGACTGGCTGCCGCTGGTCGCGCCCAGCGCGATCCGTGAGCCCGCCCACCGTGCGTTTCCCAAGCAGGCCGAGGATTGGGACATCGAGCGGATCATCGGGGACTACGCCACGGCCGCGGCCCGCATGGAGGCCGGCGGGATGGACGGCATCGAGATCGAGTGCTACGGCCACTTGATGGACGGCTTCTGGTCCCCCGCCACCAACCATCGCGACGACGAGTACGGCGGTTCGTTCGAGAACCGGATCCGCTTCGGCCGACGCGTGCTCGAAGGCATCCGCGCGGCGACCGGACCGGACTTCATCGTCGGGCTGCGGATGGCGGTCGAGGAGCGCGTCCCCGAAGGCCTCACCCGCGAGGACGGCATGGAGATCCTCGACTTCTTCGACGAACGCGGGCTGATCGACTTCGTCAACGTGATCCGCGGCCACATCGAGAGCGACGCCGCGCTGGTCGACGTGATCCCGATCCACGGCATGCGTTCGGCGCCGTCACTGGAGTTCGCCGGCCAGGTCAAGGCGGGTACGACGCTGGCGGTGATGCACGCGTCGAAGATCGACGACGTGTCGACCGCGCGGCACTCCATCCGCGAAGGATTGCTGGACCTCGTCGGCATGACCCGCAGCCACATCGCCGATCCCCACATCGTGCGCAAGATCATGGAAGGGCGCGAGGCGGAGATCCGCCCGTGCGTTGGAGCGACGTACTGCCTCGACCGCATCTACGAAGCCGGCGAGGCGCTGTGCATCCACAACGCATCGACCGGTCGCGAGGCGACGATGCCGCACGTGCTCCCCCGCGCACCGGTGTCTCGTCGCGTCGTCGTGATCGGTGCCGGCCCCGGTGGGCTCGAAGCCGCGCGCGTGTCGGCCGAGCGCGGTCACGACGTCGTGCTGCTCGAAGCGATGCCACAGGCGGGCGGGCAGATCCGACTCGCCGTGCGCAACACACGCCGCCGCGACCTGATCGGCATCGTCGACTGGCGCGTCGCCGAGCTCGCGCGGCTGGGCGTCGACGTTCGCTACGA
>JAOBWQ010000053.1 GCA_025463425.1 Ilumatobacteraceae bacterium
CGAACAGCGGGTCGGTGACGACCAGGTTGCCGTTGGCCAGCACGTAGGTCTTGCTGCCGAACTGACCGCTGTTGAGCGGTGGTCCAGCCAGGTCCGTCGTCGACGACGCGAGCGCGGTGTGCGTCACGACCGTCGTGGTCGCGACCGTCAACAGCGAGCCGAACAAGCCAGCCGCCGCGACGAGCCGCGACGCTCGGGACGCTCGCCGGCGGCCGCGTGAACCGGTCTGGTGACCTCCACGAACCTCACCCATGATCTGCTCCCAACTCAGCCGTCGACAGCTTCGTGCCGACGCCAGTTCCACCCGCTCGGCGGCGACGCTAACACGTGCATACGAGTGCCCGATTCGGCGACGCGGAGGTCCGTCGGAGGCGTGCAGATACGCTGTGCGGCCATGCAAGGTCGCGGTCGTCGCACCCTCCTCCTCGTCGCTGGTGCGGTGGCCGTCTGGTACCTCATCGTGCTGTTCAGCTGGGCGATCCGTCCACTGCACGACGCCGTGCCGATCGGCACCGACCCGGCCACCAACCAGCCGGTGTCCCAGTCGGTCACGTGCAACACACTGTTCTCCGGCACCACCCACGACGGTCCGCTACCGACGCTGCGCACGATCCTGCCGCTGTTCAACGGTCAGTTCGAGTACAACCGCCCGGTGTGCGACCTCGTCCAGAAGGACGCGCGGATCGTCTTCGGGCTCGACACGCTCGGCATGCTCGTGGTGGTGGGTGGACTGCTCTTCTTCGCGCTGCGCACGGTGCCCGAACCAGAGCCGATCGCACCGCCGAGCAAGATCAGCGTCGTCACCACCTGACGGACGGGTGGCGTCGCGGGTCAGCTGGTCTGACGCAGCGGCCTCCCGTCGACCTCGACGACGAAGCCCTTGCCGCGGGCAGAACGCACCGCCACGCCGAGGCGTTCGAGGTGGCCGCGGAGACGGAACACGAGGTTGTCGAGCGAACGTGAGCTCGGCGGCCCGTCCGGCCACACGGCCAGCTCCAGGCGCTCACGGCTGATCAACCCGGGTGAGTTCAGCAACTCGTCGAGCAGCGTGGCCTCGAGCTCGCTGAGCACCACGGCCGCGCCGCCACGATGCACGATGCGGTTCGGGTCGAGCACGAGCTGTTCGGAGGCGAGGTGCGCCACCCATCGGCTCAGCCGCTGGGCGCGATGGATCAGGTCGCGCTCGTCGGCGGGCACCCGGATCCAGTCCTCGTTGACGCCGACGACCTCGGGCGGATCCGCGTCGGCCGCGACCAGCAGCAGGCGGGCGACGCCCGCCCGAGCGAGGTTGGTCCGAAGTGCTTCGTCGCGCGGCCACTGAACCAGCTCGACGTTCACGCCGGGGAGGTCGGCGGCGAGGGAATCCGGGTTCGACACAGTGCTCGAAACGCTCCGTTGCGTAGGAACGGCAGGTCCCGCCGTTCGGCCCACCTTGAGCCTGAGGGCGACAGTACCAACGCGAGATGACGGCAAAGATGGCGACTCTATGAACGGGTTGTTAAGGACAAATGTGCCGATCCCGGCGCGGCTGTGCCGGGAATCGAGACGATCCGCACAGCGACGGATACGGGGGACAGCCCCACCCCCGGCTGACCGGGAGCCCGGATGGCCGATGTCCTCGACGACGCTCACACTCGACACATGCTCGCCAAACTCGCCTCCACCTGCCATCGCCACCGATGGATCGTCATCGCCCTCTGGATCGCCGCCGCAGTCGGCATCTCGGCGATCTCTTCGTCGTCAGGTGGTGCGTACTCCGATGGCGGCCGGCTGACGGGCACCGACAGCGACCGCGCCTACTCGATCATGCGCGCCGAGTTCCCCGACGCGTCGGGCGGCAGCGCGACGATCGTGTTCCACACGCCGGCCGACGCGAGCGGCATCGCAGCCTCCGAGCGGGTGATCGAGACCTATCTCGCCGCGGTCATCACGGAGCCTCATGTTGTCGGGGTCGAATCGCCGTTCGCGGCGGGCGCAACACAGATCTCCGCCGACGGTCATACCGGCTTCGCCGCCGTGGACTTCCGTGACGGCGCCACTGACGAGCAGGTGTCGGTGACCGCGCAGGCGATGGTGCAAGCCGCTGGTGAGCTGCGCGCGGACGGCGTGCAGGTGGAGTTCCTCGGCGGCTGGTTCATCGACGGCAGCGTGCCCTCCAGCGAGGCGTTCGGCCTCCTCGCGGCGATGGTGATCCTGCTCCTGGCGTTCGGTTCGGTGGCTGCGATGGGCCTCCCGTTGATCACCGCCGTCGTGGGCATCGTGATCGGGCTGTCGAGCGTGATGCTGTGGGCCAACGTCTTCCAGACGCCGGACTTCACCACCCAGGTCGCGTCGATGGTGGGCATCGGCGTCGGCATCGACTACGCGCTGTTCATCGTCACTCGCTACCGCGATGCGATGCAGCGCGGTGCGGGGCCGCTCGACGCCGTCGTCGAGGCGATCAGCACAGCCGGGCGCGCCGTGGCATTCGCCGGTTGCACGGTGATGATCTCCCTGCTCGGCATGTTCGTGATGCGGGTGCCGTTCCTGTACGGGCTTGCGATCGGGACGTCCACTGCCGTGCTGGTCGCGGTCCTTGCTGCGCTGACGTTGCTGCCGGCGCTGCTGGGTGTCCTCGGCCGTCACCTCGACCGGTTCTCGATCCACCGTCGCCATACGACGACCGCGACGCGCGAGTCGGTGTGGCACCGCTGGAGCCGGTTGGTGCAACGGCACCCGGTCAAGTTCGCACTCAGTGGCCTCACCGTGCTGCTGCTGGCCGGAGCACCGGTGTTCGCGATGCGACTGGCCTCGGCCGACCCGGGCAACGATCCGTCGGCGTCCACCACCCGGCACGCGTACGACCTGCTGGCCGCCGGCTTCGGCCCCGGCTCCAACGGACCGCTGATCATCGCCATCGCCACTCCCGACGCAGCCAGCCGCGCCGCTGCGGCAAACCTGCCTGCCCGGCTGGCCACGGTGGAGGACGTGGCCCAGGTCGGCAGCCTGGTCCCCAGCGCGTCCGGCAACGCCGCACTCATCCAGATCGTGCCGAAGAGCGCCCCGCAGGCCGAGGCGACGGAACGGCTGGTCGACGATCTCCGCACGTCGGTGCTGCCATCCGCCGGTGTGGAAGCGCACGTCGGCGGGCGGACCGCATCGGACGTCGACTTCGCGAGACTGATGTCGGATCGGCTGCCGTTGTTCATCGGCGCCGTCCTCGTGCTCAGCTTCTTGCTGTTGATGGCCGTGGTCCGTTCGGTGCTCGTGCCGCTGAAAGCAGTCGTCATGAACCTGCTGTCCATCGGCGCCGCCTACGGTGTGATGGTGGCCGTGTTCCAGTGGGGCTGGTTGGGCAGCCTGTTCGGTGTCGAAGCTGGCGCCCCGATCGAGCCGTGGGCTCCGATGATGCTGTTCGCGATCGTGTTCGGCCTGTCGATGGACTACGAGGTGTTCCTGCTCAGCTCGATCAAGGAGCGGTTCCTCGCGACCGGCGACAACAGCCACGCAGTCGTCGAGGGACTGGCGTCCACGGCCCGGGTGATCACGGCGGCAGCCGCGATCATGGTGTGCGTGTTCGGCAGCTTCATCGTCGGCGATCAGCGCTCGATCAAATTGATCGGGCTCGGCCTCGCCGTCGCCGTCCTCGTCGATGCAACCGTCGTGCGCATGGTGCTGGTGCCCGCGACGATGGAGCTGCTCGGCCGACGCAACTGGTGGATGCCGCGATGGCTCGACCGAGTGGTGCCTCACCTCGATGTCGAGGGCCACGCCGTCGAGACCGCCGGATCGGACGCCCACGGCAGGCCGGCAGCACCGTCCGTCTCTGACGACGACGAGCGTGAGCTGGTGCTGCGATGAGCGCCACGGTCTCGATTCCTGCTGCCCCGGCCGGCGAGGTGCGCCACCGCAGCGCGTTCGTGCGTGCCTACGCCCCACTGGTGCAGGGACGCACGTGGGCGGTCTCGCTGCACCTGCTGCTGAACCTCGCCTTCGGCATCGCGTGGTTCACGGTCGCCGTCACTCTGCTGTCGGTCAGCGCCGGCCTCATGGTGACGCTGATCGGCCTACCGCTGTTGGTCGCGACGGTGGCGTTCGGCCGGGTGATCGGCGCCGTCGAACGCACCAGGGCGCGCACCGTCTTCGGCACCCGCTTGCCGGCGTTCCCACGCCGACACGTGGAGGGCGGCAGCGCATGGCAGCGGGCACGCCACGCGATCGGGGACAGCGCGGGTTGGCGCGGCATCGGCTACGCATTCCTCGCGCTCCCCTGGGGGATCCTCACCTTCACCCTGACCGTGGTCACCTGGAGCGTGTCGGTTGCGCTGACCGGCTTCCCGATCGCTGCAGTGTTCATCCCCGACGACAGCGACGGCGGTCCGTACCACTTCGGCCACAACTACGTCCTCCACGGATGGGGTCGGTTCGGGTTCGGGTTCGGCACATGCGTGATCGGGCTCGCATTGCTCATCGCCGCGCCGCGCATCATCCGCGGCCTCGGCAACGCCGACCGCGCGATCGTGCGATCGATGTTGTCGCCCGATCCGAACCGTGCCCTCAGTGACCGCGTCGAGCAGCTCACCGTCAGTCGCGACGCATCGGTGGAGGGCGCCGGCATCGAGCTGCGCCGGATCGAGCGCGACCTGCACGACGGCGCCCAACAGCGGCTGGTCGGTCTGGCGATGAACCTCGGCATGGCACGCGAGCGGCTGGCCTCCGGCGCAGATCCACAGCGTGCGGCCGAGCTGGTGATCCAGGCCCACGAGGAATCCAAGTTGGCCATCAGCGAGCTGCGCGATCTCGTGCGCGGCATCCATCCGTCGGTGCTGACCGACCGTGGTCTGGACGCGGCGCTCTCCGCGCTGGCCGCGCGCAGTCCGGTGCCGATCGAGGTCGACGTCGAGCTCACCCGACGCCCGCCCGCGCCGATCGAGGCCGCGGCGTACTTCGTCGTCGCCGAGACCTTGGCCAACATCGCCAAGCACAGTCGGGCGACGCGCGGCTCGGTGCGCGTCGGCGAGCGCAACTCCACACTGCTGCTCGAGATCTACGACGACGGCATCGGCGGAGCGACCGAACATCCCGGTGGCGGGCTCAGCGGGTTGCGCGACCGGATCGCCGCCGTCGAGGGACGGCTGCGGATCTCGAGTCCTCCGGGCGGGCCGACGCTGCTCGCAGTGGAGCTGCCATGCGGGTCGTGATCGCGGAGGATTCCGTCCTGCTGCGCGAAGGCATCACCCGCCTGCTCGTCGAGTACGACGCCGAGGTGGTGGCCGCGCTCAGCGATGCGACCAAGCTGTTGTCGGTCGTGCAGGAGCACGATCCGGACATCGTCATCGTCGACGTGCGGATGCCGCCGACCTTCACCGACGAAGGGCTCCGCGCGGCGGTCGAGCTGCGCAGCGTGCGGCCGGGCACGCCGGTGCTCGTGCTCTCGCAGTACGTCGAGGAGAGCTTCGCCACCGAGCTCCTCGGCGGCAGCACCGTGGGCGTCGGCTACCTGCTCAAGGAGCGCGTCGCCGACGTGCGCGACTTCATCAGCGCATGCCGCCGCGTCGCGGCGGGCGGCACGGCGCTGGACCCCGAAGTGGTCGCCCAACTGCTGACCCGTAGCCGGCGGCGCGAGCCACTGGGAATGCTGACGCCGCGCGAACGTGAGGTGCTCGGCCTGATGGCCGAGGGCCGTTCGAACTCGGGCATCGCCCAGCAGCTGGTGGTCAGCGACGGCGCGGTGGAGAAGCACATCACGTCGATCATGTCGAAGCTGCAGCTGCCCGTCAGCGATACCGAGCACCGCCGCGTGCTGGCCGTGTTGACGTACCTCAGGAGCCCCTGACGGCCTCCAGCTTCAAGGCCAGGACGGGGCACGCCGCGACCGCTCGCCGTGCATGGTCGAGCACGACACCGCTCACCGAGGTCGGATCGATCATCGGGTAGCCCCAGTCGTCGAGGCGGATCCGCTCGGGCAACAGATCTGCGCACAGACCGCGGCCGTCGCAGGCGATCATGTCGACCCTGATCCGGAAGCTCACCGCCATGACACGACGTTCGCCGAAGGGATCGGCAGCACCGGTTGGTGTGCGGCTGCCGAGCATGGACCGTGGCTGATGTGGCGGGCAACGTCGTTGTTGAACACCTTCAGCGCACTGCGCAGCAGCCGCACGGCACCATCGGGGAAGCTGCACGCTCCTCGACCCTCGACCTGGTCACCCCACCGATGGAGCGACTCCAGTGTTCGCAGCGACGCCGTTCCCGCCGCCAACTCGCGCATGCCTCCGGCGATCGCGGCCAGGCCGTGCACGCACGGTCCGCACTGGCCGGCGGTCTGACCGGCCAGCCAGGTCAACACTCGTGCGGTCTCGCTCAACGCGCACGCGTGCGGCGGCAGTGCGATGACGGCGCCACACCCCAGACCGGATCCCATCCGACGAAGGGTCGCGTTGTCCATCGTCGCCACACGGGCGTCCGCCACGCTCAGCCAGGTGCCGTAGTAGCCACCGAGCAGCACGGCACTGATCCCGCCCGCGTTCGGTCGGGACGAGCTCAGGATCGTCGCCAGCGACATGCCGATCGGGATCTCGCACACGCCACGGCGACCGACGGCACCGGAGAGCGTCAGCAACATCGTGCCCGGCTCCTCGACGGTGCCCTGGCTGCGGAACCAGGCCGGTCCCCACTGCACGATCTGCGCGAGGTGGCAGAGCGTTTCGACGTTGTCGATCAGCGTCGGGCCACCACCGACACCGCGTTGGTAAGGACGCGGAGGCGTCGAGGTCGGTTTGGCCTCGCCACCGTTGATGAGGTGCACCAGGGCGCTCTCCTCACCCGACAGGTAGCGCTCCGGGAGCTCGACCACGCGAACGGGAACCATCGGCTCGTGGGCGTGCACCCGCTCGGCGATCGCGTGATGGATGGCGCGAAGCGCGGCGACCTTGCCGCGCTCGATCCCGACGAACACCTCACGCGCGGCGATGGCGGCGGCGGCGAGCAGAGCTCCGTCGAGCACGAGGTGCGGCGCACGCGTGAGGAGCAGGCCATCCTTCGCGCTTGCCGGCTCACCCTCGCTGCCGTTGACCACGACGACGCGACGACCCTGCCCTTCGCTCACGGTGCGCAGCTTGCGTCCGGTCGGGAACCCCGCACCGCCGCGGCCGCGTAGTCCGGCCTTCTCGACGGCGGCGATGTAGCTCTCCGCAGGCTGTCGGCGCGCCGGGGTCGGCGGTGGGTACGTCCGCCGATGTGCGCTGAGAGAGGTCGCCCCGCCCGACTGCTCGTCGAGCGCAGACAGCAGTCGGGGCAGGGAGGGTCCCGTCGACAAGGGAGGCGACGACGGGAGTTCGTGAGCGATCACGACGGCGCGCCCGACGTGACCGAAACCGACGGAGTGATCGGTGCGCTGGGCGCGGCGCGCTTGCTCCAGTTCGGCTTGAGCGGCCCGATCATCACCCAGCCGATGGTGACGATCGGAACGGCAACGAGCAGACCGACCGCCAGCGTGCGTAGCCGCCGATCGTGCGGTTGCCAGACCCGGACACGGAATCCGACAGCTGCGAGCACGACGACGGCGCACGTGCCGTCCACCCACCACATCCACGGCGAGCGGGTGTCACTGCCGGCGCCGAGACCGTGCAGCATCGCGATCGGCCACATCGCGTAGCTGAGCATGTGCACCCAACGCCATGCGGCGTACCCGATGCGGACGCGCACGAGGCTGGTGATGATGACGGCGAGGAGCAGGTCGACCGCGACGGCGCCGAGGCCCAGCCAGATCGGCCGATAGCCGGAGCGGAACGGGATGATCGCGTCGAGCCAACCGATCGGGGCGAAGCCGTCCACGACGGTGCTCGCGACGTGCAGGAACAAGAACACGCAGACCAGCAACGACAGATTTCGGTGCAGCAACAGCACGACCGCACGCGGCAGGTGTCGGTGCCCCCAGCTGAGCAGCGTCGGTGTGCCGAGCGCGAACACGGCGGTGAGCAAGATCAACGAGAGTGCACCGCTGCCACGCGTGAAGTACCACAGCGCGAGCGACTGGGTGAGCGCGGTCATGCGGCGACCTCGACCGGCCACGACCCGAGGTGCACGACAGCGCCGTCCTGGCGGACCAACCTGGCCGGCACACCCAGCGAGCGCAACCATGCCTCGCCAGCAGCCCCGCGCACGATCGTGGCTGTGGTCGCGATGTTCGCCTGCACGCACGAGGCAGCGACGACGGACACCGTGCGCCAGCACCCATCGGCCGGCCCGCCCGTGGTCGGATCGATCACATGGTGCACGTCGGCGGAACCGCGGCGCCACCGACGGATCGTGGTCGACGACGTGGCCAATCCACCGCCATGGAGGACGATCACCTCGCCGTCCGACCGAACTCGGTCGGGCTGGGCACCGTGCCACTCGGTGACGAGGACTGGCCATCCGGCGTTCGGGGTGGGACCGGCGCAGGAGATGTCACCGCCCAGGCTCACGAGCGCCGCGGCACCGGAAACGCGAGAGGCCGCGATCGCGGCACGGTCGGCGGCCAGCGCCTTCGCCGTGGCACCGAGATCGAGCTGGACGCCGGCTGGAACGCGCACGGTGCCGCGCGAGCGGTCGAGCTCGATCACCTGCCATCCGGCGACCTCACCGAAGCGCATGACCGTCGTTCCGGGTTCGACATCGGCGAAGTCGCGGTCGTAGCCGAGCAGTCTGAGCGCCCGACCGATGGTCGGATCGACGTCACCGTCGGTCCAGCGCGCAGCGTCGATCGCGACCTGCACAGCGTCCAACAGGACCTCGCTCACCGCGACCGTCCGTCCGCGCCCCCGGTTGATCCGCTCGAGATCGGAATCCGCGCGGAACCGGCTGCAGGCGCGATCGATCTCGTCGATCTCCGACTTCACCGCAGCGACGGCTTGTTCGAGCGCGTCCGGGTCGTCGACCACCACGACCGCACCGGTGCCGAGGGCCGGGAACTCACAGCGGGCGGCAGCGCTCACGAACCACCCGAAGTGACGACCACTGCGGGATGGGTGTGGGTGTGGGTGCGCCGCTTCGGCTGCGTGGTCGGCGGGGCCGGCGGTGAGGTGACGGGCACGGTCTGCGCCGGAGCCGCTGTGGTGGGCGGCGCGGTTGCGAGCGGGACCGTTGGTGCCGGCACCGTCTCGACGGGCACGGCTTCGGTCGGGGCGATCGCTGGAGCGGTGGCCGCTGGCACCGGTGCCAGCGTGGTGGGAGCGACCGTGTCGGGCACCAGGGCGCTCGGCGGCAGGTCGACCGCCGTCGCGGCCGGGTCGACCACGGTGTCGACCGACGGGTCGATCACCGAGGTGTCCGCAGGCGCCACCGTGCGGCGCTGCCCGGAGAACGAGCGCTCAGCCAGCGCGGCGAGCCCTCCGGTCATGACGAGTCCACCCGCTGCGGTCCATGCCGTGAGGTGCTTCGCCTTGCGGACGTAGGCATCGCGGTGACGGAGCCGGTTCGAGTGCGG
The DNA here is from genome assembly GCA_025463425.1 of Ilumatobacteraceae bacterium. GTDB lineage: Bacteria > Actinomycetota > Acidimicrobiia > Acidimicrobiales > Ilumatobacteraceae > WLMZ01. The sequence goes on from JAOBWQ010000053.1 coordinate 9,449, forward strand.
CGGCTGCGGCTGCGGAGAGTTCGGGACCATGGGCGCTCCTGTCGAGAGGATTGCATCGCAGGAGGACCTGCCCGATGATCATGAACGGCCGACTTCAGCGTCAGGGCAGTGTGACCTGTGAGCCAGATCAGAGTCTCCGACGGGCGGTCGGGGCCACAGTGGCGCGCGCCGAGCGCGGACGGCCTGGACGGTCGGCGCACGAATGGACGTAGGGTGCGGTCAACCCATCAGGAGTCGCCATGTCGGACAAGTCCCCGCAGAAGGCAAGTGCCAAGAAGGCCGGCAAATCGCTCAAGGAGAAGCGGGAAGTGAAGCAGGCGAAAAAGGCCGACCGCAAGGCGGGCTGAGCACGCCCGGCGGGTCAGACGAGATCGGGACGCGCCGAACCGCCGTCGCCGAGGAAGCGGTCGAGCCAGCCGATCACTGCGTCGTACCAGACCCGCACGTTGCCCGGCTTGAGCACCCAGTGGTTCTCGTCGGGTAGGTAGAGGAACGCCGACTCGACGCCGCGCTGGCTGAGCTCGGTCCACAGCCGGATGCCTTCGCCGACCGGCACACGGAAGTCACGTTCGCCGTGCACGACCAGCAGCGGCGTCACGATCCGCTCGCCATAGGTCGACGGTGACCATTCCCGGTAGAACTCCGCGCGTTCGTCGGGATCGCCCCACCAGTCGGTCCAGGAGACGGTGTCGTCGGTGGTGCCCTGGAACTGCGTCAGGTCCCACAACGCGGCGTGGGTGACAGCGCACTTGAACCGGTCGGTGTGGCCGACCACCCAGTTGGTCAGGTAGCCGCCGTACGAACCGCCGAGCACCGCTGTGCGATCCGGGTCGAGGTGGTGCTGGGCAAGCGCTGCGTCGGTGAGCGCGAGGACGTCGGTGTACGGACGGCCGCCCCACTCCTGCCATCCACGTTCGATCATCGCCTGGCCGTAACCGGTCGACAGGGCCGGATCGGGCAGCAGGACCGCATAGCCACGAGCGGCCAGCAGTTGCGGCTGCCATCGCCACGACCACGCGTTCCACGACGAGAGCGGCCCGCCGTGGATGAACACGGCCAGAGGCGGCGCGGCACCGTCGGCCGGAGCGTCGGGCAGCACCAACCACGCGCGGAGCTCGGTTCCATCTGCTGCGACGGTGCGCACCTCGACGGCTGTCCCCGGCCACGGCTCGGCGGCGGCCGCGGCGTGCACCACGCGCGGCTCCTGGTCCGCTGCCGTTGCTTCGAACGCCACGATCTCGGGAGGTGTCCCGACCGTCGAACGCAACGCATGGATGGTGCCGCTGTCCGGGCCGATCTGGAGATCCGACAGCGCGCCGGCGTTGCACAGGCGCATCGGCTCACCGTCGCCATCGCCATCGACACCGACGCGGTACACCGATGCCCGACCGTCGTCATCCGCGGTGAAGAGCACTGCCGTCGAGTCCGCCGTGAACACCGCGGCCGTCGGCCAACGATCCAGCGTCGCCGCGAGCCGGCGTCCCGACGGCGGACCGTCGTCGCCGAGAGAGTGCAGCCACAGCTCGACCCGAACGGCGTGCTCGATGCTCAACCGTTCCTCGCGCACGACCGTGAACCAGCGCCCATCGGGGCTGACCGAGACGCCGAAGTGGTCGTGACCGTCCAACGTCACCAGGGTCGTCCGCGCACCCGTGGCGACGTCGATCCGGACGACGTCGATCTGGCGGCGACCACCGCCGATCGCGTTCG
>JAOBWQ010000474.1 GCA_025463425.1 Ilumatobacteraceae bacterium
CGACAAGACGATGCTCGCAACAGTCACACTCGCCACCGAGAACGGACTGGTGGGCACGTGGGTCGGATCGACCCTGGGCATGGTTGCTGCGGACGCGTTGGCCATCGTTCTCGGCCAGCAACTCGGCTCGCGGCTTCCCGAGCGTGTGATCAAGATCGGTGCAGCTCTCACCTTCGTCGTCTTCGGCATCTTGCTGATGTTCGAGGGGGTTCGTTGACTCCAATCGAACGCACAATCGCAACCACGAAGGGCTTCGGGAAACAGCGCTGGACTGCCGATCCGCACCCTCGTGGAGATGTGAGAACCGAGCAGAACGCGCGCACGAGAACACGGTTCGAGCGAACGCCCGATCTCGCGTCAGGTTCGGCGCCCGAGTTACTCAGGTGATCAGTCGCGGTTATTCCGGTGATCGGACAATGCCGGCGATTTCGGAAACCGGCCGCGGCCGGCCCTCCTGACCGGCAGCGCATACTGTTCCGTCAACCAGCGCCAGAACGTGCACCATCAACCCCGATACAGCACACAGAGCCGGCGATCGGTGCTCGGACTGCGGGTCGCGATTCGGTTGGGGACGATCGACGGCTCCTCGCAGTTCTCGAGTGCGTCAAGAGTTCTCGTGCGTCCGGAGAGTTCCTGATCAGCACCATCGGTCCCACATTTCATCGGCCTTGTAATCCGACGCCCAAGATGATCGGCCGCGCCTTTGTCATCGGCGAAAGAATGAGGTCTCGCCACCGGCGGGGGATCAATCCGTATCCAACAACGAAAGCTGACCGTCTTCAGCCCCTTCCGTTCGCCCTGCAGCGCCAATCGAGCGTTTGCGGGGCGTCCGACGTGTTGGTCCCGAGTGCAGCAGCTGTACGACACGTCCAGTCGTCACGTACTCCTGAAGGGCAGCGCGAGGCACGCGAAGGAGATCGCCCATGCGGAGTACCGGCAGGCCATCCGTGCCACCGCTTTGCGCATAGCGCTGAGCCATCTCGTACGCCTTGGACCGCCCGATGCGGAGGACTCCTGCCGCTTCCTCGATCTTCAGCATCATCGGAAGGCCCGACCATTCGTCAGTGTTCGATTCGTGCATTTCGTGATCGCTCCTCGCCTCTCGTCCGCATGATGTCGGAACATCTGTGCTGATGACCACCGGGACCGGACAGTCCGTCAGCGGGGACAATGATTCGACGTCAGGCAGGCGCGTGGGCGATGCGATCGACAATCGCTTGGCGAGTCCCGGGGAGTGCGTGTGCGTAGACGGTCAGCAACATCTCGGGACTGTGGCCGAGGATGTCGGCGATCGCTCGGAGTTCGCCGACGTCTTTGGCCGTGTTGACCATGTGCGTCGCTGCGGTGTGCCGCAGACCGTGCGAGGTCAGTCGCGGGATGTCGAGCCGGTCGACGATGCGGGCGAGTGAACGGTCGTATTCGCGGGGTAGTGCGTAGCGTCCGTGGCGTGTGCAGATGATGAGGTCGTTGTCCTGCCATTCGCTGCCCGCAAGCAGCCGTTCCGTGGCCTGTTCGGCTCGTCGGCGGTTGAGCGCCCGCACTTGTTCGCTGGACAGCGGCACCAGTCGTCGAGAGCGGACGTTTTTCGCATCACCCAGCGAGGATCCGTTGTTCAGACCGACGAGGCTCTCGTCGATCCGCAGGCTGCGTGCGTCGAGGTCGAGGTCGTCCCATCGCAGCGCGAGCACTTCGCTGCGCCGTAGTCCGTAGAGCACGCCGAGCTGGAACCCGACGGCCCAGCGGTGCCCGGCGACAGCGGCGAGGAAGATCTCGACCTCTTTCGAGTCCCACGCCGGTGCCTCCCGAACTCGCGTTGGCTTGGCGACGGTTCGGGGGAGTGGGACACGTGCTGCAGGGCTGCGTGGGATGAGCCCTTCGTCGACGGCGTCGGCGAGCGCGGCGCGCAAGACGTTGCGGCAGATCTGCACGCTGCGCCGACCGAGCCGGCCTCCGGCGGCCAAGGCGACGATCCAGCGGCTGATGTCGTCGCGGTCGAGTCGGCTTAGTGGGATCCCGCCGAGTCCGCGCTCGATGTGCGGGATTGCCCATTGGTACTGCTCGCGCGCTTTCGGCGTGACGTCGATCTTGCCGTCGACGTAGCGGCGCAAGAGCCAACTCACATTGCCGCGTCCGATGCTGACCTCATCGGCCTTGAACGCGCGTGCGGCCGCTTGCGCCGCGCGTTGCGTCGGGTATGTGCCGATCTGCTTGGGGCGCAGCTTTCCCGTCGTGGTGTCGATGCCGTCGATACGCACGGCCCACTTGCCGCGGTGCTTGCGGACGGTTGGTTGGCCTGTGGCTTTCCAGCTCATGTCGCCTCAAATCGGGGTCGTTCGACCGCGATCCGGGATACATGTTTGATACACCGCTGATACATGGCCCGGTCCTGCAGTCGTGAGAGTTGCAAAACACCAGGTCAGAGAGTCGGAACGAGAGGATTTGAACCTCCGACCCCCTGCTCCCAAAGCAGGTGCGCTACCAAGCTGCGCCACGTTCCGTCGGCTTCTCTGTGGGCAGGAAGCGTGCGCGAACTCTATCGGCGGCGGCACTCCGTCTCCGCCGAATTGAGATCCCAAATCGGCTCCGCGGGCGCCGGTACTGTCTTCGTCCATGCGGCGGCACACATCAGGTTTGAAGGTCCTCGTCCTTGCTTCGGTGATCACGTTGGTGGGCCTCTCGGCCTGCAGCAGCGACAGCTCGAAGACCACGTCCACCACGGCATCGCACCCGGTCGAGACGACGGCGGCGTCGGCGGCCGACACCACGCCCGACACGTCACCGAACGGCACCGTGGACGACTCCAACTCACCCGATCTGACCGCACCGCCGATCGACGGGCAGGGGATCTGCGATCTCGTCACGGCCGACACCGTCGGCACGGCACTCGGGATCACGATCGATCACGTGGTCGCGTCGACGGCCGACACGCCGCAGTGCGCGTACGTGTTCAAGGACTCGACCGGCGCGAACGACAACGTGACCGTCGCAGTGGAGCGACCGGAAGAGGACATGGCCGGCAACTCGGGTGACGCCGGCTTCGACTATGTGGCGCGCGTCAACCGCACCATCTCGGCCGGCGGTGACACCACCGAGACCCAGGTGGACGCCGGTGACAAAGCCGTCCTGTTCGCGGGCAGCTCGTTGTCTCTCGCAGTGATCAAGGTCGCCGGGCGCATCGTTGCCATCGTCATCCCACCGAGCACCGGCGCGACATCGGCCGAGAAGTCGACGCCACTCGTGGTCGCCGTCGCCGACGCGTTCGCCAACGCCTGACGCTGGCAGCGCCAGTCGTCGCCGAGACGACCGGGTCTGCCTGCGTTGCCCGAGCCGGGCCACCTCAGATCAGCGCGCGCCCGCTGCCAAGCGGCCGACGGTGGCGAGGAGTCGGTTGACGTCGTCGAGGTCGAGGTACCGCGAGATGCCCGCCCGGACCACGCCACCGGAGTCGGCGAGGCCGAGCTGGCCGACGACCTCGATCGCGTAGTTGTGGCCATCCCAGACGGCAACCTTGTCGGCAGCGAGCGCCGCTGACACCTCCGCCGGCCTCAGCCCGTCGACCGTGAAGGCGGCCGTCGGCGTGCGTCCGTCCATGCCCGACGGACCCCACACGTGCACGCCGTCGATCGCCTGCAGGCCGCTCAGCAATGGCTCGAAGAGGCCCATCTCGTAGCGCGACAGCTGGTCCATTCCCTCCTCCAGCAAGAAGCGCGAGGCGGCCTCGATGCCGGCAATGGCCTCGTAGTTGGGCATCCCCGTCTCGAACCGACCCGGGCCGGTGTTGATCGATGGACGCACTTTGAACACGGGCAGCTCGGCAAGGATCTCGGGGCGCATCCACAGCACGCCGCTATGCGGGCCGTACCACTTGTACGGGGAGTTGGCGAGGGCATCGCAGCCGAGCGCCTCGATGTCGATGGTGGCGTGCGGCGCCCACGCCACTGCGTCGATGAAGACCCGCGCCCCAACGGCGTGGGCGGCGTCGATGATCGGACGGTGGTCGGGCACGGCGCCGAGCAGGTTCGAGGCCCCGGCGATTGCCACCCATTTGGTGCGCGAGTCGATCAGGTCGATCACGTTCTGCACCGGAAGCGTTCCCGTGGCCGGGTCGAAGGGCGCCAGTACGTGCTCAGCCCCGGATCGTTCGCAGGCGCGCGCCCACGTGCTGATGTTGGCGTCGTGGTCGAGCCGGGTGCCGACGACCCGGTCGCCTGGCCGCAGGGTCTCGCCGATCGCGCGGGTGAACGCGAACGTCAACGACGTCATGTTCGGCCCGAAGCAGACGCCTGCCGGGTCGGCACCGAAGAGCTGGCCGACGGCGTGGCGGGCCCGGTCGACCAGCTCGTCGCAGGCGATGGCCGCAGCGAAGTGGCCGCCGCCGCAGCCGTTGAGCCCGCTCGCCATCCAGTCGGTCATCGCCTGGATCGTGAGGTCGCACATCTGCGTGCCGGCCGGGCCGTCGAACCGGGCCCAACCGTCGCGCACTCCGGGAAAGCGGTGGGCGAGTGAATGCATCATCGGCACAGACTGCCAGACCGCCCGCGTCGAGGTCAGCCGGTGACGGTGATCGTGCCTTTCATCCGGGGGTGGATGCCGCAGATGTAGGGAAATGTGCCGGCCTTGTCGAAGACGTGCTGGAACGTGGCGCCCGTGGGCAGGTTGTCGCTGACGAACGACACGTCCGCATCCGCCGCGACCACCGTGTGCGTGGCCGTGTCGTTGTTGGTCCAGGTGACCGTGGTGCCTTTGGCGACGGTGACGTCGTTGCTGTCGAACGCGAAGTTCTTGATCGAGACCGCCGTGCCGCCTGCCGCTGGGGCGGCGGAAGTCGCGGTCGAGTCAGCCGTGGATCCCGCAGTCGAGTCGGCGGTCGTTCCGGCAGTGCTGGCGGCCGTCGCCACAGTCGTCGTCGGGGCCGCCGCAGGAGTGGTGGTGCTGTCGTCGGGCCTCCACTTCAGCGTCAACCCGATCAACGCGATCGCAGTGATGGCGAAAGCGGCTCCCACAGCGGGAAGGTTCATCGGAGCGGTGTCGGCCGCGTCGATCGCCGGCACGAACGTCGCCGCCAGCGCCACGATCGCGATGATCCCCATGATCACGGTGAGCTGTGCTTGCGGCGAGGGATCGAACACCGGTCCACCGTGCCTGAAGCTCAGGAAGCTGTGGCCCCCGGAGTGGGTGTACAGGAAGATCGCGACCGTGCTGGCTGCGTAGCCGATGCCGGCGGCTCGGACGAACCACTCCTTGCGCGCGATCAACGCGATGGCAACGATGCCCGCGCCGATCGCGTTGAGCAGGATGCTGCGACCGAAGTTGGCGTTCGGGGCGAGACCGGTCAGCCGGTACCCCTGGTTGAAGTAGATGTCGAGGTGGACGATGCCACTGACGAGAATGGCGATGGCGGCGACGATGCGCAGCACGCGCCCGACGGGCAGGCTGGTGGAGTTCATGGATGTCACGTTTCTCGAGCGGGCTGGGCGGAACAGCTGTCAGGTGTTCGGCGCATTCTTCCTCATGGATGAC
>JAOBWQ010000486.1 GCA_025463425.1 Ilumatobacteraceae bacterium
GGTGTCGATCCGCAGGGCGGCGCAGTCATCTGCCACCCGACCGCGGACGAGACGGCCGCGATGAAGAAGGCCTACAACGACATCGCCGACGGCAGCCTCGCTGCCGCCTTCGGTGCAGTCAAGGCCAAGGCCTACGCGTCTTGACGATTGCGTTGGATGGGGTGGCGGCTTCGGCCGCCACCCCGTCTGTGCTCCTCTCGGGCATCACCAAGCGCTATGGCTCGGTCGTCGCGTGCGATGGGGTGGACCTCGCCCTGCACCCTGGCCGGATCCATGGAGTCCTCGGTGAGAACGGGGCGGGCAAGTCCACGCTGATGAAGATCCTCATCGGTCTGATCCAGCCCGACGAAGGCTCGATCGCCGTCAACGGCGACGCCGTGCGCATCGGTGATCCAGTGGCCGCCTCCAACCTGGGGATCGCGATGGTGCACCAGCACTACAGCCTCGTCGAGCCGCTCACGGTCTGGGAGAACGTCGTCCTCGGCGAACGCGCTCGGCTCAACCGCGAGCAGGCCTGCACGCGGGTTGCTGCGCTGAGTGACCGATACGGCCTCGGTGTCGACCCGCTGGCTCGTGTCTCGGACCTGACCGCCGGCCAACGGCAGCGAGTCGAGATCATCAAGTGCCTCCGCCGCGAGCCGCGCATCATCGTCTTCGACGAGCCCACCAGCGTGCTGACACCTGCAGAGAGCGAGCACCTGTTCTCGGTGCTGCGCGTCGTCGTGGTCGACGAAGGCCGCACCGTCGCACTCGTCTCGCACAAGCTCGACGAGATCCTCCACGCCACGGACGAGATCACGATCATGCGTGGTGGGCGCGTCGTCGGCCGCTCGCGGACGAGCGAGGCCACCGCCTCCGGGCTTGCCCAGGCAGTCGTCGGTCGTCCCGTGTCGCTGCGCTCCGAGGCTGCTGCCCTGGGTCTGATCGAGACCGTTGCCGCCACGATCAGCGACGACGATGCGTCCGATGCTGTGCCCCGGGCTGCTGCCGCCGAGGCCGCTCCCGTGGTGCTCGAGGTCCGCAACGCGACGGTGCTCGATGTCGACGGCCACGCGCTCCTCGACGACTTCTCGATCACCGTGCGCGCCGGGGAGATCGTCGGCCTGGCCGGCGTCGAAGGCAACGGGCAGCGCGCACTCGCCGACATGCTGTCCAGCCTCGCCGATCTCCGGTCGGGCGAGGTGCTCGTCGACGGTGCCGTGGTCGACCTCGGTCGTCCTGGCGCGCTCCGCCGCGCCGGCATCGGCATCATCCCCGAAGACCGCCACGACTCGGGCTGCGTGCTCGATCTGTCGGTGGCCGAGAACCTCGTCCTCACCGACCTGCACGCGGTCAGCGGGCGCGGCCTCCTCGACCGTCGTGCGATCGATCGTCGCGCCGCGGAGCTGATGCTGGCGTTCGAGATCCAGGCACGCTCGTCTGCCGCACCGATGCGTTCGCTGTCCGGAGGGAACCAGCAGCGGGTCGTGTTGGCCCGCGAGCTGTCCGCGCGGCCGAAGGTGTTGATCGCCGCCCAGCCGACGCGCGGCCTCGACGTCGGCGCGATCGAGTACATGAGCGCGCGACTCCGCGCGGCAGCAGAGTCCGGAGTCGGGATCCTGCTGATCTCCACCGAGCTGGAAGAGGTCCTCACCCTGTCCCACCGGATCTGCGTCATCCACGCGGGGCGGATCGTCGGTGAGATGACCCACCACGATGCCGACCTCGAGCGTCTCGGCCTGCTCATCGGCGGGGTTGCCGCATGACGTCGCCGGCCTCGCCGAACGCGATCGCATCCGCGAACCCGCAACTCGACGCGCGCGCACCGGGCAATGCACGCCTGCGACGCGTGGCGGGCGCGCTGCCGATCGCCGGCCAGTACCTGATCTCGATCGCCGTCTCGCTCGCGCTCTGCGCCCTCCTCGTCGAGGTCACGGTGGCTCGCCGGGCAAGGTCCTCTCCGCGCTGCTCGACGGCAGCGTGCGCTCGCCCGGCTCGTGGGGCCTCACCCTGTCGACCGCCGCGCCGTTGCTGGTCGTCGCCGCCGGAACGATCGTCGCTGCCAAGGCCGGCCTGTCGAACATCGGCCAGGAGGGTCAGCTGCTCCTCGGTTGCGCCGCGGCCGCGTTCATCGGCACCCGCGCCGACGTGCCTGCCCCGCTCGTGATCACGCTCTCGTTCCTCGGCGCGATGGTGCTGAGCGGGCTCTGGGCCGGCCTCGCCGCGCTGATGAAGTTCACCCGCAAGGTCCCCGAGGTGATGTCCACGCTGCTGCTCGGCTTCGTTGCTGCGCAGATCACCACGTTCGGGCTCACCAAGAAGTGGCTGCTGCTGGCGACCAAGAACACCTCCCGCGTCAACAACGGCCAGCAGCTCCCCGACCGGGCGAAGATGCCGACCTTCACGCTGTTCGGCAACCAGGTGTCGTGGGGCGTCATCATCGCGCTGGTCGTGACGGTCGTGATCTCATTCGTGCTCGGCCGCACCACGATCGGCTTCCGGTTGCGGATGCTGGGGCTCAACGCGCGCACGGCTCGGCGGGCCGGCGTGTCGGCCGCGGTCGTCGGCGGTGGCGCGCTGATCGCATCCGGCGCCGCGGCCGGCCTGGCCGGTGGGCTCTGGATGACCGGTGGCTCCGCCGGTGACCGGTTCACGTCGAACGTGTCGTCGAACATCGGCTGGCAGGGCCTGCTCGTTGCGCTCCTGGCCCGCGACCGCGCCTCGCTGGCGATCCCGATGGCCTTCGTGTTCGCTGCGCTGCGGACGGGCAGCAGCTTCTTGGCGGCCACCGGCGTGGACCGGCGGATCACCGACGTCGTCCAGGCGATGCTCGTCCTGGCGTTGCTGGTACCGCCGGCAATCGCCGCAGTCCAACGTCGTCGCCGGGGCACGGAGGGCGCCTCGTGAGCATGATCGCGTTCGGCGGCTCGATCCTCGACGTGCTGTCGTCGAACTCGACGTACTCGTCGACGATGCGCTTCGCCGCGACGCTCGTGTTCGCCGCAACGGGGGAGTGGATCGCCGAGCGCGCGGGCACGATGAACATCTCGCTGGAGGCGATGATCCTGACCGCCGCCTTCACCTCCGCGCTCGGCTCCGACCTCACCGGCAACGTCTGGGTGGCGCTGCTGTTCGGTCTCGCCGGTGGCTTCCTCGTGTCGCTGATCCAGGGCGTGATGTCACACCGGTTCGGCGCCAACCAGTTCGTCGTCGGATTGACGCTCAACGTGCTGGCCGTCGGCCTCACTGCGTTCATCGCGGCAGAGGTCAACCCCGTCGTCAAGCGGGCCGGCACGGTCCGCATCCCGTTGCTGGCCCGCATCCCGCTCGTCGGTGAGGCCCTGTTCGCGCAGGCCTGGATCCTGTACTTCCTGTACCCGCTGATCCCGTTCGCGTGGTGGGCCGTCTACCGCACTCGATGGGGGCTCGATCTGCGCTGCGCCGGCGAGAACCCGCAGGCGGCCGATGTCAGTGGCATCGACGTCAACAAGCGCCGTCGGCAGGCGGTCTACGCCTGTGGGCTGTGCGCCGGGTTGGCCGGCACCTACCTCACCATCGGACAGGTCGGCAGCTTCGGTGCCGACGGCGTCAGCGGTCGCGGCTTCATCGCCCTCGCCGCGGTCATCTTCGGCGGGTGGGTGCTCAAGGGCGCGGTCGGCGGCGCCGTCGTGTTCGGGTTCTTCCTCGCCTTCGGCTCGGTCTTCCAGGCCCTCGGCTACGAGGCCAACCCGCAGGTGCTCGGCGCGTTGCCCTATGTGATGGCGATCGCGACGATGATCCTCTTCGCTCGCCGCGGGCGCCAGCCCGCAGCCCTCGGCCGCCCGTTCGTGCGCGGCCTGACCTGAGGGTCGTGGACGTCACCACCGACTGGCCGGATGCCAGCACCCTGCTCCACCGCTACCGTGCCGGCGCGCTCACCCCCGCCGACGCGGTCACGGCGTGCCTGGAGGCGATCGAGCGTGACGACTCCGCGATCGGCGCGATCTGGGCCATCGACCACGATGGCGCTCAGGTCGCGGCGAAGGAGTCCGCAGCGAGGTTCGCCTCGGGTACTCCTCGGCTGCTCGAGGGTGTGCCGATCGTGGTCAAGGACCTCCTCGACACGGCCGGCCTGCGCACCACCGGTGGATCACGTTGGTTCGCCGACCGGATCCCCACCGCCGACGCTGACGTGGTCGCCGACGTTCGTGCCGCGGGTGCTGTCGTGATCGCGAAGACAGCCACCTTCGAGCTCGGATGCGGCGACGAGGACATCCCGTTCGGCACGGTGCACAACCCGTGGGATCTGCGCTGCACCGCGGGCGGATCGTCGGCCGGATCAGCTGCAGCCCTCGCTGCTGGACATGCGCCGCTGGCGCTGGGCACCGACACGGGTGGATCGATACGGATCCCGGCGTCCTTCTGCGGGGTCGTCGGTCTCAAGCCCACGCTCGGGCGGCTCTCGTGCGCCGGTCTGCTCGGCCTCTCGGCCACGCTCGACACACCGGGTCCGATGGCTCGAACCGCCGCCGACGTGGCGTTGCTGCTCGCTGCCCTCACCGGATCCGTCTCGACACCGATGCTCGATTCGTTGTCCGGGGTGCGCATCGGCGTGGCGCGACCGTGGTTCTGCGACGTGCTCGCTGATGACGTCGCCGACGCGTTCGAGCAGGCGCTCGGCGTGCTGCGTGCGGCGGGCGCCAGCGTGGTCGAGGTCGCGATCGTCGGGGCAGGGGAATCGCCGACCACGAGCTTTCTGATCACCCTGCACGAGGCTGCGGCGCTGTACGCCGATGCGCCTCGCGATCTGCTCTCGGTGTCGTTCGCCGATCGGCTGCGCGACGGCGCTTCGGTCACCGCCGAGATGTATGCCGATGCGCTGCTGAGCCGGCGCCGACTGATCGCTGCGGCGCTCGATGCGTTCGTCACCTGCGATGCGATCGTCGTCCCGGCTTCGGTCTCCACCGCGCCGCCACTCGACGAGCTCGACCGTCCTGTCGCGGGTGTGCCGCGCACCTGGGGCGAGGTGACCGCCCGCACGATGGCGATGTGGAACGTCACCGGCCTGCCGTCGGTCAGTGTGCCCATCGGCCTCGGCACGGACGGTCTTCCGATCGGCATGCAGATCGTCGGGAGGCCGATGGAGGACGAGCACTGCCTCGACATCGCCGCGGCGTACCAGCGCGCCACCGATCACCACCGGCTCCACCCACACCCCCG
>JAOBWQ010000503.1 GCA_025463425.1 Ilumatobacteraceae bacterium
GGCTGCCCTTCGACGACGTCAACGCGCTCGCCGAGCTGCGCTGATCGACGCCGACCAGGAGCGGCTTGGAGAGCATCGCCGGGGCGGTGACGTGTGGATCGAACATCGATCCCTTGCACTCCACCGCAGCCACCGTCGCCCGCATCGCATCGGGCGGGATCGGCCGGCTGATCAGGTAGCCCTGTGCCTTCATGCACCCGAGCTCGTCGAGCACCCGCATCTGCTCGACGGTCTCGACTCCCTCGGCCACCATGTCGAGCCCGAGCGATGCACCCATCGCGATGATCGTGCGCACGAGCGAGCGGTCGTTGACGTTGTCGGCCACGCCCTGAACGAACGCACGGTCGATCTTGATCCGCTGGAGCGGGAACTGCTGCAGCGAGGAGAGCGACGAGTACCCGGTACCGAAGTCGTCGATCGCGACACGGACGCCGAGCGAGCGCAACCGTCGCAGCGTGGCCATCGCGATCTCCGGCTCGGAGATCATGATCCCCTCGGTGACCTCGAGCCAGAGCAGGTCCGGTGCGAGCTGCGAGCGCAGGAGTGCCTCGCTGACCACCGTCGGGAACGCGGGATCGGCCAGCTGACGAGGTGACACGTTGACCGACATGTTCGCGGTCGGCGAGCAGACGCCATCGGCGATCCAATCGTGCAGTTGGGTCATCGCCTCGAGCAGCGCCCACGCGCCCATCTTGTTGATCGTGCCCGACTCCTCCGAGATCGGGATGAACTCGGCCGGCGAGACGATGGTGCCGTCGGCGAGCTGCCAGCGCATCAAGGCCTCGAAGCCGCTGACGGCGCCGGTGCTCAGCTCCAGGATCGGCTGGTAGTGCAGGCGCAGCTCGTCACGCTCCAGCGCACGGAACAGCGCCGTCTCCAGCGCGAGGCGATGGGCGACACGCTCGCGCATCGACTCGTCGAACAGGGCGATGCAGTTCCGTCCGGCGTCTTTGGCCTGGTACATCGCGGTGTCCGCCTGGCCGAGGAGGACCTGAGCCGTGATGTCCGACCCAGCGCTCGAGCGGGTCATGCCGATGCTCGTCGTGACGAACACGTCGCCGGCGGGCGCGGGCAGGCCGATCGGTTCGCGCAGCTCCGCGAGGAGGTCGTGGGCGAGGTCGAGTGACGCGTTCATCGAGGGCGAGGCCGGATCGAGCACGACGAACTCGTCGCCGGCCATCCGGGCGACGGTGGCCCTCTCCGGCACGGCGTGGCGCAGGCGATCGGCGAGGATGCAGAGCACGCGGTCACCGGCGGCGTGGCCGAGGCTGTCGTTGATGTTCTTGAACCGGTCGAGGTCGATGAAGAACAGGGTTGGTGCATCATCGGCTCGCCACGCCTCGTGGAGGGCGGTGTTGAGCGTCTCGAGGAGCACGGCGCGGTTGGGCAGCCCGGTCAACGAGTCCGTGCGCGCGCTGTGCAGGAGGGCGTCCTGGGCCGAGCGGTTGCCGCGCACTGCCTGGATCGTGCGCCCGGCGACCAGCATCGCGAGGATGCCGACCGAGACGGTCCGGATGATCCGATCGATGCGATCGATCGGCGTGACGGCCGACATCACCATGACGGGCACGACGAGTGCTGCCGCAGTGGCGGCGACTCGGCCGACGAACTGTCGTTGTGGTGCGTCGGGCATCGGGGCCACCAACGTGCGCACACTCGGGTGGAGGACCGCGGAGAACACCAGACCGGTGGCCAGCGTGCTGAGCGCGGTGGGGATCGGACTGGAGTTGGCGAGGGTGCCCGATGCGTGGAGGCCGCGCAGGAAGCCGCCCACGATCGCGAGCAGGATCGCGACGCAGCTGTAATCGATGGCAGGAGTGCGTGCCCTGTCCGAGAACACGATGATCACGAGCAAGAACATGATCACGGCCCCGAGGGGCGGGAACGCGCTGCGGAGGACGGTGATGGTCGTGCCCTGGTTGGCGCGATCGATCGTCGGGCCGACGATCGTCACCCAGGCCATCAACCACACGCCGAACGCGACGATGCCGCCGTCGGCGAGGATCGCCCAGAAGTCTCGGCCGCGCCGGTTGCGGGCCACCATCGAGACCGCCGTGATCAGCATCAGCACACCCATCAGCCCGATCGTCTCCGCCCAGACCATCGCTGCGGGGTGGCCCTCGGTCGCGGTCCGCATCAGATCGGCGAGCGCGTTGCACAGGGTGAGGCCGATCAGCCCGCGGACGTGGAGCATCGGCAGGTCGTTGCGCCGATGGGCCAGGAGCGCGACGGGGATCATCGCCAGGGCGACGACTGCGAAGCAGATGGATTGGACGAGATGCGAATCGGCCAACAGCCCAGCTGTGGCGATGCACCCAGCACCCACGGGGAACCACCACCACTTCGCCTCAAGACGTGACGTCACGAGGACTGGTGTCGGCCGTTTCGGCGTCGGCTCCAGGGGTCGCAGCCTGCTGACATTTGCGCGACCCGGGCGATGGGTCCGCCGAGGGGGCGCTACCGTAGTTCTGATGACGCGCTCGATGGCCCAGGTTTCATGACCCTGCTCGGTACCACCGTGACGGTCGTGATTCCCGGTTCTCATCTGATGGCGTCGCTGGTCGGCCCGCGCGACGAATACGTGCGCCAGATCGAGCAGGCGTTCCCGGCGGTCAACGTCGTCGTCCGCGGCAACGAGATCGGCATCTCCGGCGACGGCGCCGAAGACGTCGGCCGGCTGTTCGAGGAGCTCGTCCTCGTCCTCCAGCGCGGCCAGCACCTCGACCCGGGCACCGTCTCGCGGTCGATCGACATGATGATCGCGCACGAGTCGCCGAGCAAGGTGCTCACCGACGACATCCTGCGCGCCACCAAGGGTCGCCAGGTGCGCCCGAAGACCGCTGGTCAGAAGCGGTACATCGACGCGATCCGGGAGAACGTGATCACGTTCGGCCTGGGCCCGGCGGGCACCGGCAAGAGCTGGCTCGCGGTGGCGATGGCCGTGCAGTCGCTGCAGTCCAAACAGGTCCAGCGGATCATCCTCACCCGGCCGGCGGTCGAAGCCGGCGAGCGGCTCGGCTTCCTCCCCGGCGACCTGATGGCCAAGATCGACCCGTACCTGCGCCCGCTGTACGACGCGTTGTACGACATGGTCGAGACCGAGGGCGCGCAGAAGCTGATCGAGCGCCAGGCGATCGAGGTCGCCCCGCTGGCCTTCATGCGCGGCCGCAC
>JAOBWQ010000505.1 GCA_025463425.1 Ilumatobacteraceae bacterium
GCGAGGTCAGCCGTCCGTACATGCCGGACCCCACCGCCAACTTCGAGGCCTTCAGCGCCGATCTCGAGGCCGTCGGCTTCAAGGTCGTCCCGAAGACGGCCCCGTGGCGCGGTGGCTACCTGGATGATGTCAACAGCGGCAACGCCCAGATCTACTTCCTCGGCTGGACCGGCGACTACGGCGATCCCGACAACTTCATCGGGACCTTCTTCCGGACCAAGCAGGACGTCTGGGGCTTCGACAACCAGGAGATCTTCGATGCCCTGACCAAGGCTCGGGACACCCAGGATCTGGCCGAGCGCACCAAGCTCTACGAGCACGCCAACGACCTGATCATGGACTTCCTGCCGGGCGTGCCGTACGTGCACACCCAGCCCGCCCTCGCGTTCGCACCAGGTGTGACCGGCTACGTGCCGAGCCCGGTGTCGATCGAGAGCTTCGCCGGGGTCTCCCTCGGCTGATCTGCCCATGCACTGAGCAGCGGCGGGTCTTCGGACCCGCCGCTGCTTTTCATGGCCCCATCAGCGCTCAACCCGCATCATGGTCAAGTTCATCGTCCGCCGCCTGCTGCTCCTGATCCCGATCCTGTTCGGGCTGAGCCTGCTGCTGTTCATCTGGGTGCGCGCCCTGCCGGGCGGACCCGCCACTGCGTTGCTCGGTGAGAAGGCCACTCCCGCACGCATCGCCGAGGTCAACAAGTCGTACGGGTTCGACCGCCCCGTGCTGACCCAGTACCTCACGTACATGAAGAAGGTCATCCACCTCGACTTCGGTCAGTCGATCGCGCTGCGCCGCGACGTGACCGACGAGATCCTCCGCCGCTTCCCCGCAACGATCTCACTCGCCGCCGCAGCGATGCTGTTCGCGGTCGGCATCGGCGTGCCGCTCGGCCTGATGGCCGCCCGCCGCGAGCGCACCTGGTTCGATTTCACCGCCGTCACCGCGTCGTTGGTCGGCGTGTCGATCCCGGTGTTCTTCCTCGCCCAGATCCTGAAATACATCTTCGCCCTCAAGTTCTCACTGCTGCCCACGATCGGCCGTCTGACCACCACCCGGCACCTCGAGGTCCACACCCGGATCGAGGTCATCGACAGCATCATCGCCTGGGACGGCGGCGCGCTCTGGGACTCGATCAAGCACCTGATCCTGCCCGGCATCGCGCTCGGCACGATCCCGCTGGCGATCATCGCCCGGATCACCCGCGCCTCGGTGCTCGAAGTCCTCAACGAGGACTACGTCCGCACGGCACGCGCAAAGGGCCTGCGGACCAGAGCCATCAGCCGTGGCCACGTGCTGCGCAACGCACTGCTGCCGATCGTCACCGTGATCGGACTCCAGACCGGGCTGCTGCTGTCAGGCGCAGTGCTGACCGAGCAGGTCTTCACGTGGAACGGGATGGGCAGCCTGCTCGCCGACGGGGTCATCAAGAAGGACTACCCCGTCATCCAGGGCGGCGTGATGTTCCTCGCCGTGGTCTTCGTGCTCGTCAACCTGCTCGTCGACGTGCTCTATGCCGTCATCGATCCTCGGATCCGTGTCTCGTGAAGCTCTCCCGCAAAGCCGTGCTCGTGATGACCGAGGGCGATGTCGAAGACATGGCCGAGATCGCGCCGAGCAACAGCCTCGGTCGCGAGGGCCTACGCCGGATCAAGCGCAACCCGCTGGCCGTCGTCGGCGGCTCGGTGATCCTGTTCTTCATCCTCGTCGCGATCTTCGCTCCCCTGCTGGCGCCGTTCGATCCGCGCAGCACGGCATGGTTCGACCAGATCCGGCCGACACTCATCCCCGGTCCGTCGGGCGCGCACTGGTTCGGCCTCGACGCAGCCGGTCGCGACGAGCTGTCGCGCATCATCTACGGCGCCCGGGCGTCGCTCGTGATCGGCGTGCTCTCGTTGCTGATCGGCGCGTTCATCGGTGCGATGATCGGTCTCCTCGCCGGAGCGTTCGGCGGCTGGGTCGACTCCCTGGTGATGCGGATCACCGACATCATGCTGTCGGTGCCCGGCCTCCTGCTGGCCTTGAGCATCGCGGCGGTGATCGGCCAGAGCCAGACCTCGATCATCGTCGCTGTGGCGGTCCCGAACATCCCGCTCTTCGCCCGCCTCCTGCGCGGCTCGATGCTCGGCGAACGGCAGAAGGACTACGTCGCCTCCGCCGAATCGGTGGGCGTGCGCCGGCGATCGCTGGTGATGCGCCACGTGTTCCCGAACTCGTTGGCTCCGATGTTGGTGCAGGCCTCGCTCGCCCTGTCGACCGCGATCATCGACGCCTCCGCACTGTCGTTCCTCGGCCTCGGCTCGGCCGACCCGGGTGTGGCCGAATGGGGACGGATGCTCACCGACACGACGCGCTACCTGCGGGTTGCGCCCCACCTCGCGATCTTCCCCGGCGTGGCGATCATGATCACCGCGCTCGGCTTCAACCTGTTCGGTGAAGCGGTCCGCGAAGCCCTCGACCCGAAGTTGCGCCGATGAACCCCGAACCGGCCGTCCCCGTTTCGGGCCCCGACGCCGGCGCGCCGATCTCGAGCTCGCTCGTCAAGCCGCCGATCCTCGTCGTCGAGGACCTGCGCGTCACGTTCCAGATCCACGGGGCCAAGGCGCTGCATGCGGTCGACGGGGTCAGCTTCGAGGTCCGTGCCGGCGAGACCGTCGGCATCGTCGGCGAGTCCGGCAGCGGCAAGAGCGTGACCTCGCTGGCCATCCTCGGCCTGCTCCCCGCGAGGGGGGTGACGGTGACCGGCAGCATCAAGCTCGACGGCGAGCAGTTGCTGCACCGGTCCGAGCGGGCCATGCAGGACATCCGCGGTCGACGCATCGCGATGGTGTTCCAGGATCCGATGAGCTCGCTCAACCCGGTGCTCACCGTCGGCCGCCAGATCGGTGAGACGATCCGCCGTCATCAGAAGATCGATCGCACCAAGGCGCGCATCAAGGCCGCCGAACTGCTCGACCGGGTCGGCATCCCCGAGCCGATGCGGCGCCTGGGCAGCTACCCGCACCAGTTGAGCGGCGGCATGCGGCAACGGGTGATGATCGCTATCGCGCTTGCCACCGAGCCGGCGCTGCTGATCGCCGACGAGCCGACGACAGCGCTCGACGTCACGATCCAGGCCCAGGTCCTCGACCTCCTGCGCAGCCTCGTCAGCGAGTCGGACACGGCGCTGATCATGATCACCCACGATCTCGGTGTGGTGGCTGGAATGTGCAACCACGTCAACGTGATGTACAGCGGACGGATCGTGGAGACCGGCCAGCGCTACGCGCTGTTCGGCAGCCCACGCCACCACTACACACGTGGTCTGCTGGCATCGGTGCCCCGACTCGACGGTTCGCAGGATCGCCTGCAGCCGATCCCCGGGTCGCCGAGCGACACGATCCCGTGGTCGCAGGGCTGCGCGTTCTCTCCGCGCTGTCCTGCGGTGATCGACGCATGCCTCGGCAGCGCCCCCGAGCTCGTCACGAGTGAGATCAACACGCGCGTGCGCTGCGTGAACCCTGCGCCGCCGACCGACGCGATGTGGGCGCCACGCTGATGCTGACCGTGCGCGACCTCAAGGTGCACTTCCCGATCACCAAGGGCGTGTTCTTCGACCGAGTCGTCGGCGCCGTCCGCGCGGTCGACGGTGTCGATCTGACGATTCCCGACGGTGCAACGCTCGGCCTCGTCGGCGAGAGCGGCTGCGGCAAGAGCACGGTCGGCAAGGCGATCCTGCGCCTCGTGCCGCTGACCTCCGGGACGGTG
>JAOBWQ010000521.1 GCA_025463425.1 Ilumatobacteraceae bacterium
CGTGGTGGTCCCGGTCGTCGCCGTGGTCGCGGTCGTCGGACCGGGGGTCGCGGCGGTGGGCACGGCCGGCGTGATCGGCTCGATGCGACGGCCGTCTCGATCGACGGAGCGGACGACGACGATGCCCAACGCGATCGCGGCCGCCGCTGCGCACGCAGCGATCACCACCGATCGGGAGCGGCGCGGCGAACGACCCGATGCTCGTGCGGCCATCGCGCCGATGTCGGGCACGCTCATCGAGGCAGCCATCTCGCTGCCGACGCTGCGCGCCGCCTGCCCCGCGCGCGTGCCGATCTCGTCAACTGTTGTCATCGCGGGCCTCCTCAGCCATCAACCGGGCCGCCAGCGTCTGCCGGGCCATGAACAACGACTTGGTCACCGTGCCGGCCGAGACCTCGAGGACCTCCGCGATCGCCTCGACGGACAGATCCTCCACGTACCGGAGCGCCACCGCCGCACGCTGACGGTTCGGCAGGTCGCGCACGAACCGCCAGAACTCGTCGACGTCCGGCTCGTCGAACACCAACTCACTCGACGACAGCCGGGTCAGCGCGCGCACCTCGCGCTGCCGGCGCCGGTGCACGTCCGTGGCGAGGTTGATCAGCACCCGACGCGCCCACCCGCCCGGCCGGTCCAGCCTCGACACCCGCGACCACTCCCGATAGACACGCAGCAACGTCTCCTGCACGATGTCCCGAGCGGCTTCGCGATTGCTCAGCAGTGCAGCGGCCAACGCCAGCAGGGACGGCAGCTCCGCCGCGTAGAACAGGTCGAACGAGCCGACCCCTGCGGGCTCAGCTCCGACCCGGCCGTTCATCGTCACATGAGAACACACGCCGGAGGCGACGATTCCATTGATCGCCGACTTCGAGCGCGGCGACTCAGTGTTGGATCACGATGTTGCCGAGTTGCTCGGCGGCCTCCATTCGACGGAGAGCCGCCGGGTAGTCGGCGACGTCGAAGATCTGATCGACGATCACCGGGAGGCCCCCTTCGATCAGTCGGGTCACGTCGGCGAACTCCTCGTAGCTGCCGACCGTCGACCCGATGATCTCCCATTGCTTGAAGAACAGGCGTGGCATCGACATCTCCACGGTGGGACCACTCGTGCTCCCGCACACCACCATCCGGCCACCGGGCTTCAGCGATCGAGTCGATTGCTGCCACGTCGCCGGGCCGACGCTCTCGACGATCACGTCGGCCAGCACCGGCCACGAGCGGTCGGCGGAGTCATGTGCCGCCGACGCGCCCATCTCGATCGCGGCGGCCCGCTTGGCCTCGCTCCGGCTGGTGACGACCACGTCGGCCCCCATGTGGCGCGCCAGGACCAGCGCGGCGCACGCGACGCCCGAGCCGATCCCGACGACGAGCACCGTCTCGCCCGCGGCGAGGCGCGCCCTGCGCAGCATCCGGTAGGCCGTGAGGTAGGCGATCGGGTAGGCGGCGCACTCCGCCCAGGTGCGGTTCGCCGGACGTCGGACGATGTTGCGTGCCGGCGCCTGCACGAACGTCGCGTGACCGCCCCACGCATGCTCGCCGACGATCGTGAAGCCCGCGCCGAGCGGACTGTTGATCCCCAGCGCGACGATGTCCTCGATCGGCGAGATCCCGGGGTTGACGACAACTTCGTCGCCGACGGCGAGATCGGACACCTCGCTGCCGACCGCTTCGATGACGCCTGCGGCGTCGCACCCCGGCACGTGGGGCAACTTCGGCCGCGGGAGCCCGTGCGTGATCCACAGGTCGAGGTGGTTGAGCGCGCTCGCGACGACTCGAACCCGCACCTCGTCCGAAGCCAGCTGCGGCAGATCGATCTCACCCCACCGATACTCTCCGGGCGACTCGTCGAGGATCCATGCGTGCATCGTTCGACCGTAGCCGGGGGCCAGTGCGAGTGCGGCCGTCGCTGGGCGACGCTCTGACTACCGTGGAGACATGGGCTACCGATTTCAACTCGTCCTCGACTGCAACGACCCGCACACGCTCGCCGATTGGTGGGCCGAGACCATGCAATGGCAGGTCGAGGCTCAGGACGAAGCGTTCATCCGCTCGATGATCGAGCAGGGACACGCCGGCGAGGCCGACACGTTGGTGCACCGCGGAGCGCTCGTCTGGCGCGAAGGCGCGGCCATCCACCCCGTCGCCGAGGAGGGCCCGGACCGTCCACGCTGGTTGTTCCAGGCAGTGCCGGAGGCCAAGACAGTGAAGAACCGCGCCCACATCGACATCCGCGTCGGTGCGGACGCCGATCTGGCCGCGGTCCGCGCATCACTCGTGGCAAGGGGCGCAGCCGTGCTCCACGAGGGCCACCAGGGGCCGCACTCGTGGGTCACGATGGTCGACCCTGAAGGCAACGAGTTCTGTGTCTGAACGCGCCCCGTGAACCCGGCCGGGCGCCGGGACCGGAGTCAGAACCCGGGGAAGATCGCCCGCAGCGAGGCGATCGTCGCCGCGTCGATGTCGGCGGGCGTGTGATCGACGTCGAGGCGACCGTAGACGAGTCGGGCGAACGACTCGGCGGGCAGCTCGACGATCGGACCGGCACCGGCACCAGGGGTCAACGAGACGCTCCCGTCGCCACTCCTCAGCGCGAACTCGTGAGTCGGATCGCTGGTCCGGATCGTGAGGTCGCGCACGACGCCGTCGTCCTTTGCGGCGAAGCGAGCGATCAGCGGCAGGCTGCCGAGCACGACGGCTGCGGATTGCTCCGGCAGCACGGCCGACGAGTCGAGCACGACCTCCACGTCCCACGTGTGCATCGCGTGCTCGTTCAGGCGCA
>JAOBWQ010000560.1 GCA_025463425.1 Ilumatobacteraceae bacterium
CCCACCAGACGGTGATGAATCAAGTAGTAGTGGTAATAAGTGCTGTGGATTGTGGAGAACTCCACGTTCGAGCAGGGTAGAGGGCAAATCGGTGTGTTCACCGTGATCCCCAGGTGTCCACAGGACAAGGTGCTCCGGTGGACCATCCCGTGGACAACTCCGCGTTGTCCCCCGTGCGACGCCGGGAGTCCACAGTGTGTTCACGTGTTGTTTGCACAGCGCGCCGCCGGGCGTACGAACCCATGTGGATCAACCCTTTTTGAGCCGTTGCTGGAGGTCGGTGACCTGGTCGTAGACCTGCTTGCGCTCGCTCATCAGACGCTGGATCTTCTCGACGGCGTGGATGACGGTCGTGTGGTCGCGGCCACCGAACAACCGCGCGATGGCCGGGTAGCTGAGATCGGTGAGGTCGCGGAAGACGTACATCGCGATCTGCCGGCTCGTGACCAGCGGGCGTTGACGGCTCTTGCCGCGCAAGGCCTCGACGCTCTGGCCGAGGATGATCGCCATCTCGGCGAGGAGCTCGTCGTCGGTACGGGTCTTGGTCGCGCTGTCGGTGAGCAGGTCACGCAGCAACGTCTCCGCGAGGTGGGTCGTGATCGGCACCCGGTTCAAGCTCGCGTACGCGGTGACGCGGATCAGCGCGCCTTCGAGTTCGCGGATGTTGTTGGTGATGTGCGCGGCGATGAACTCGAGCGTCTCGGCCGGCACGCGGGAGTCGTCGCGCTCGGCCTTGTTGCGCAAGATCGCGAGCCGTGTCTCCATGTCGGGCGGCTGGACGTCGGTGATCAGGCCCCATTTGAACCGGCCGCGCAGGCGCTCCTCGAGGGTGGGGATCGCGTCGGGCATCCGGTCGCTGGAGATCACGATCTGCTTGTTCGCGCCGTGCAGGGAGTTGAACGTGTGGAAGAACTCCTCCTGGAGCCCCTCTTTGCCCTCCATGAACTGGATGTCGTCGATGAGCAGGACGTCGATGTCGCGGTAACGGCGCTTGAAGCCGGCGGTGCTGTTCGAGCGGATCGCGTCGACGTACTCGTTGAGGAACGTCTCCGTGCTCACGTAGCGGACCACGTCGTGCTGGTAGTGGCGATGGACGTAGTGCCCGATCGCGTGCAGCAGGTGGGTCTTGCCGAGGCCGGCCGCGCCATAGATGAAGAGCGGGTTGTAGCTGCGACCCGGGGTCTCCGCCACACGTGATGCTGCGGCGAGTGCGAACTGGTTCGACTGACCCTTGACAAAGGTGTCGAAGGAGTAGCGCGGGTTCAGACCGGCGATGTCGGCCGGTGTCGATGACGCGCTGCGGCCGTTGCCGTGCCCAGACGTGCTGAACCCCGCTGCGTTGAAGCCGCTGCCCGCTGTGCCGTCACCGATGCTCGAGCTCCCGTTGCTGGTGGGGCCCGTGCCAGGGGTGTTGGCGTCGGCACCGTCGAACTCGAGTGCGAGCGTGTCGCGGTGGTCGTCGGCGAGGTCGCTGACCTGCACGTCGACGACGAAGACGCGGTTCGACGAGCCGATCTCCTCGAGCGCATCACGCACGAGAGGCAGATAACGCGACATGATTCGGTCGCGGAGATGGGTGTTCGGTGCCGTCACGCGCAGCTCTGCGGGGTCGCCCTCGACGGGGATCACATCCTGGAAGGTGGACAGCCAGACGGCCTCGGAGACCTGTGCTCGAAGGAGTTGGGCGACGGCTGTCCACAGCTGTTCGTAGTCGCTCACCTGCACCTCCCTCTTCGGTCGAATCCGGTTTCCACATCATTGTCCACACTGTGTGGACAACGCCACCTGCGACCGCGGACGCAGGACCGGGCACGCTAGCAGCGATTCTCGAGGGGTCTGTCACGAGCCCCGCTCGGCCCGCTCAGCGCGTCCGAGGACCGGCTGGTTGCCAATTTCCCTGCTCAACCCGTAGCCTTGCATGGTTCTGACGAAGGACGTGCTGGTCATCGGCATGTCATCGACGTCGGGATCCGAGTCTGTCTTTCCGCAGCATCTGATGCTGCCCGCCGAGGAGGTCTGCGTTGAAGCGCACCTTTCAACCCAACAACCTGCAGCGTGCCAAGAAGCACGGCTTTCGCGCCCGGATGAGCACCAAGGCCGGCCGCGCCGTGCTGAAGTCGCGTCGGGACAAGGGCCGCCACCGTCTGTCCGCTTGATCGGCAGCGTTCGCGGCCGATCGGAGTTCGAGCGCCTGTCTCGAACCGGATCGCGTGTTCGCGTCGGATCCCTGTGGTGCACGTTCGTACTCGACCCTCTCGTCTCGCCACCTCGAGTGGCCTATGCGATCGGCCGCGCCGTCGGCCCGGCAGTGACGCGCAACCGACTCCGTCGACGCCTGCGCTCCCTGCTGCATCAGAACCATCCCGATCTACCAGCGGGTTTGTACCTCATCGGGGCCATTCCCGGCGCAGCCGCTCGGTCGTTCAGCGATCTGGAAGCCGAGCTGCGACGACTCGTCGCCCGCGTCGGTTGATCCGCGCCGTGCTGTGGTACCAGCGTGCGTTCGAGGGTCGCCCCTCGCCCTGCCGGTTCACACCGAGCTGTTCCTGCTACGCCCTCGAGGCCCTCGAGACTCACGGGTCGGGGCGCGGGCTGTGGCTCACGATCCGGCGTCTGTCGCGCTGCCGGCCGTTCGGTCCGAGCGGCTTCGATCCAGTCCCCGAACCCCGCGTCACCGTCGACATCGACGTCCAACCTGATCAGAAAGGGGTGTAGCCAGCATGTTCACCGCCCCAGCGTGGCTCGTCTCGCAGTTCTACAGCCTCACCCACAACTACGGCCTCTCGATCGCGCTCGTCGCGTTCGCGGTGATGGTCCTGGTCACGCCGCTGACGCTGAAGAGCACCAAGGGCATGCTCGAGATGCAGCGACTGCAGCCGGAGATGAAGAAGCTCCAGGCGCAGTACCGCGGCGATCGCCAGAAGCTCAACGAAGAGATGATGAAGCTCTACCAGGAGCACAAGGTCAACCCGCTGGCTTCGTGCCTACCGCTGGTGATCCAGATGCCGGTGTTCTTCATCATGTACCGGGTGCTCCGTGGCCTCAGCCGGACCTACACCTGTGTCGCCGACAGCAACGGCAACATCGCCGGCATCTGCAAGACCCTCGGGTTGAAGAATGGCGAACAGGTGTTCGACCCAGACCACATCTCGAAGAGCTCCACGCTGTACAAGGACCTGGTTGGCAAGCACGAGATGCTGTCCTTCGGCCTGGATCTCTCCAAGTCGCCCGCTCACTTCATCGCCGGTGGTTCGATCAGCAAAGGCCTGCTCTACGCCTCACTCGTCGTGGTCCTCGGTCTGCTCTACTTCGCCCAGCAGAAGATGGTCGCCTCCCGCGCTGCGGTGAACCCGTCGATGTCGGCCACCCAGGCCAAGCTGATGCAGTACCTGCCGGTCGTGTTCGCCGTCTTCCAGATCTTCTTCCTCACCGGCCTGGTCATCTACTACATCACCCAGGCGATCTTCCGCATCGGTCAGA
>JAOBWQ010000561.1 GCA_025463425.1 Ilumatobacteraceae bacterium
CTTCGACCTTGCCGTGGCTAGGTCTTTCACTCAACACTTCAATCTTCGAGAGAGATGGGACGAGGAGTGCGAGCGTCGCCCCAAGATGGCAGGCTTCGTCAAGCGTGACGGTTTGCCCATCCTTACAACGATCGCACTCCGGTCGCGTTTAGACCTTCGTCAGAGCGCTGTCCTTGCACTGCGGGGTGACGAGATCCGCGACTACTGGGACCGGGCCGTTGACGGTGTCGATCGCGCAACCGACCTCCTGTCGTCCCAGTTCGGTGCCCGTGAGCTGCTCTCACTCCCCAGTCAATACATGCTTCCAGTGTTGGCTGCGCTACATATCGAGAACCCGGCCCTACCCGTGGCCCGCTCCGTGGTCGAGTGGTTCTGGTGGACCGGATTCACGGGTGCTTACGAGGTCGCGTCCAACACGCGCGCCGTTGCCGACTATCAGCGCCTACGAGACAGTCGCTGGAAGGCCCCGAAGTCCATTCTCCTGGTCAAGGAGCGAATGATCGGATCAACGAAGAAGATTGATTCAGCGCTCCACCGAACCTTTGTGAGCCTCCTGTGCGCACAGGAGGCTCGGTCGTTCGTGTCCGGCACTGCATTGCAAGACATCTTCGACGAAATGTCCGTCTTTGATCGAAGTACGGATTCGGAACTGTCACAAGCCGGCGAGTCGCCGCTCCGACTTCGTACTCTTTCGACCGTGCTGAAGGCGCCATCTGATCGTGCGGATGACGTTCGTGAAGCGATACGGCGGGCCGGGCCGACACTGCTCGGCTCCCAGCTTGTCCCGCCGGGCCAAGAATTTAGAGACGATTCGTTCCTTTCGACGCGCCTCGACCTTGTCGCCGATTCCTTGGCTTCGCGGACCGGTCTGCCCGTTCGAATCGTCACCGAGGCAGAGTCCGACGTCGAGCAGCGCGGACGCGAACGTTTCAGTCTGCTTCTCGACGTGCTGACTGCGAGAGACGAATCGGACGTGGCTGAAGCCCTGGAGTACGTCAGCTGGCTGCCTGAACGCGAGCAACTGGTCGTGTCTGCACCGAATAGGACCGCTGCCGGTCGACTCATCGGTAAGAACGGTTTACACCTCCGCAAGCTCATCGATGAGCTGCCACTTCTTGGCATTCATGTCGACGTGGTTGCCGCCCCATGATCAGCTCACTGTCGGATCCGCATGGCGCATGATCGGTCATTGGGCGGAACTTCCGTCGCCGTGATCGGCGATATCAAATCGCTTCGTGAAACGTAATCCGTCGCGCTAGGGGCCTCGGGAATATGCGCAGCTTCGACCGGATGGCTTCTACCGGATCTTCTACCGGAACGGTAGAAGACGATCGGTTTCGTCCACACTTCAGCATGACGAATCGCGAAAAACCAGCTCAGACAGTAGAGGCGGCACGGATCAACATCGGCAGAACCCCTTCAACGAGAGTTCAAGTCCCCCCTCGCCCACGTGAGGCCCCAGCATTGCTGGGGCCTTTTGCGTTGCACAGCGTCGGGCACTCCCGGGGTCAGGGGACGGAGAAAGGTGGGGGAAGCGCGCCGGTGCCGAGGAGGCGGAAGGTGGTGGTGACGGCACCGAGACGGATCTCGTCGCCGTCGGCGATGGGCGTCGACTGGCCGCCGGTCAGCACGGTGCCGCGGACCGTCGTCCGGTTGGTGCTGCCGAGGTCCTCGATCTCGTAGTGGTCGCCCCGGCGACGGATCAAGGCGTGCCGGCGCGACACCGTGAGAGTGGGATCGAACTCGGTGAGGTCGACGCCGGGCAGCACGGCGGCCGCATGGTCGACGCGGCCGACGAGGATCGCGTCGTTGACGAGCTGGACGCGGTGCTCGTGCTGGCCGGGCGGTTGCACGACCAGGAATGGATAGCTCCGCGCGGTCTCCGGCTCGAGCACCGGGAACGACAGCTTGGCGACGTGCACGCTGGGCGGCTCGGGTGGCGGCAGTTCGATCTGCTCGATGACCGTGCCCGATGGTCGCGCAACTGGTGGTAGCCGGCTGGTGATGTCGATCAGGCTGCCGCCACGCTCCGGGCGCAGGAGCGGGTGCTCGATCTCGACCTCCGGCAGCGCCGAGAGGACTCGACCGTTGTGGATGAAGATCCGCCGCCAGTTGGAAGGATCGAGGGGGAGCAGGTCGTGCCGTTGCCGTCGGGCCGCCGCGACCGTTGCCGACACCGAGCGCACCGCACCGTCGCCCGCGGCATCGTTGATCTGGGCGATCCGCTCCGCGCCGAAGTTGATCGGTGCCGCTTCGCTGTACTCCTTCGCGCTGACCTGCAGCCAGGCATGAGTGTCGCGGCGGATGCTCTCGGCGAGGCCGCGGATCGCCACCTCGGGAGCGGTACCCGCGTCGCGGGCGACCCAGTACTCGTGCACCCGCGCGCTGTGACCGATCATGCCGGTCATCGCCCCGCCGCTGGTGAGGAAGTGGCCGTTGCCGAACGAGTCGCCGGCCACCACGCCGTTCGGCGCGATCTGGGCATCGTCGCCGCAACGCTCGATCAAGCTGAACAGGACCGGCCCGTATGTCATCTGGACGGTCCGCAGCGTGTCGCGCGACATCCCGAGGATGTCAGCTGCCTGCTTGAGGTAGTAGTCGTGCAGAAGCTTGTGGTACGCCGCGAAGTACTGGGGCGACTCGATCTCGGTGTCCGGTGGGACGAGCCCCTCGGCGATCGGGTCAAAGGTCTTGAAGTCGGGAACCTGCACGAGCACCCACCCGACTTCGGGGTCGTTCTCGTGCCCGACCGCGATCTGGCGGACCCAGTACTCCTGGCCGTCGGCGTCGAACTCGGACGAGATCCGTCGGCGCAGCCGGCCGCCGACGAGGAGGTCGACGAGCCCGGCCAGGTAGTCCGCCTGCGCGACGACGGGACCGCGGCCGTCGGCGTGGTCGACTTCGACGTCGTGCTGGTGGAAGCCGAGGCGGCGGGCGTCGGGGCTGTTGAACCCCTCGGCCACCATGAACAGCTCGGGTGTCCCGAGATCGATCAGGTCGGTGCCTGGCTCGCGGATGCGGACGAACTGACCCTTGTAGTCGAACTCCTGCAGCGTCTCGATGCGGATCCGCAGGCGACCATCGGCGCCGGGGATGAACCCGTCGTCGGGCTCCCTGACGACTTGGTGATGCGTGAACAGCTGCACACGAGCGGGCCGGCCGGCGGCTCGGTCCTGCTCCTCGATGAACTCGAGGTAGCGGCGCAGCAACTTCTGGATCGACGACGCCTCGGCCTGGAACGTCGAGGGGCCGTCGAGCACCTCCAGCATCGAGTGCCGGATCTTCGCCGGGTCGGGGCACGCCGGCGGGACCGGGCGGTCGAGGATCGTGACGACGCGGTTGGGCAGGTTGTCTCGCCAGCGGTCGTCGATGAACTCGACGTCGTGGATCGTGCCGACGATGTGCTGCTCGCTGTCCCAACCGTCGATGATCTCGTCGGTGACGATGTCGCCCGACAGCGTGTCGGCGGAGTAGAAGCAGTCGGCGAGGCTGAACCGCTTGCCGTTCGCGCGCAGCGGCACCCCCTCTTCGCCGTAGCGCTCCACCATCATCCGGTCGATCAGTCCGAACTGGTGGTAGAGGTCTTCGCGGATGTTCCAGTGGACGCCCAGGAACGGATCGCCGCGCAGCTCGACCCCGACCACCCGGCGGCCCATCGCGAGCGCCCACAGCATCGACAGCATCCCGGTGCCACCGAGGCCGATCGCGAGGAAGTCCGCGTCGCGGATCACGTCCACATCACCCACAGACCCGCGATGTTAGGCGAGTGGTCAGCGACCGTGGTCGAGCGGAGATCGTGGGTCAGGTGGCGAGGTCGGCGAAGCGCGCGGCCAGCGCAGTCAACGCGTCCTGGCATGTCGTCGCGCCGGCAGGGGGCTCGGGCAGGCGAACAGGCCCGTGCTCGCGGCTCGGCAGGAGGATGGTGGCGTGCCCGGGGCAGGTGATCTCGCCGCGCTGGTTCTGGCCCCAGATCTCGAGATCGACCGCAGGGCGGTCACCGTCGGCGAGGTGCTTGCGGGTGATCCGACCGCCCATCCAATGGGTGTCGCCGACGTAGTTGAACTTGCGGAACTCGACATCGAGCGTCGACAGCCACGCGTCGTCGCCCATCCAGTCGGTGCACATGTGCACCAGCCACGTCTCGCGCATCCGCCCGTAGTCGTAGGTGGCAGGGTTGCCGGCGCGCTTGGCCCACTCGACGTCCCAGTGGACGCGCTGGTGGACGTCCGGGATGTTCAAGTCGTCGGGGCGGAAGAACCCGGGCACCCGTTGGCGCTGCTGGTAACCGAGACGGAGGGCCTTGACGCCGTAGAGGCCCATGCCCATCCCGGTGTGCCAGACCACCATGTCGGTGACGCGCATCGGACCCTTGACGAGCGGTGTGATCTCGTCGCCGACCTCGACGTCGTCCCAGTAGCGGGGCGTTGCGCCGCGGCGCCGCCCCGGCTCGAGCGCGTAGTCGGCGTCGATCCGGGCGAGCTGCTCGGGGGTGTAGGGGAGGATCTCGATCTTGGCGTACTTGCCGGCCTCGCCCTTGTTCTCCACGCCGCTGCGATCGGTGCGGATCATCAACCGGAACTGCGCCGACAACAGGTGATCCGACGCAGCGAAGACCTCCGCGGTCCACTCGTGGACGGACCGGTCGGCGAACTCGCTCGACTTGTCGTGCACGCCGACGAGGGCGTTGCGGCGGGTGACGCGCATCCCGGGCCGCAGCGGCGCCCACCATTCGCGGAAGCTGCCCGAGTAGTACGCGTGCGCACCTTTGAGCGGGTCGCCCTTCAGCAGCGCGGCGGTCTCCGGGTCGAGTGTGGTGATCTCGTTCTCGCCGATCAACGTGTCGCCGCCGTTCATGTTGGGTGACGCGATCGGGCCGCCCCATACAGTGGTCGGACCGTAGGCCGGGTCGCACCACAGCGGGTTGTCGTCGCCGAACGCCTCGGCCACGTGGCGGAACGCGTCGGTGCCGGGTTCGCGGTACCACGGCGGTTGCGGGTGCGGCATGGGCACACCGATGCGCGCCCGCAGCGCGGCGATGCCCTCATCCGTCAACCCCTTGCGAACCGGCCGCTCGGCAGCCTCACTCATTGCGCTCCTCCGCGCATCAGTCCTCCCAATCGATGCGGTCCGAGCGGGCGGGCTGACGACCGGTCTTGAACGGCGACAGCGGCGCGTCGACGAGCAGGATCCGATGCCATGAGGTGACGATGTCGCGAACACCGGCGCGCCACGCAACGAGACCGTCGTGGGTCGTGTGCGCCTGCTCGGCGTCGGACCAGTGCTGCCACGTCGGGATCGCCCACAGCAGCAGGGCTTCGTCCTCGTCGACCATCGCGGTCGTGAACGCACCGGCGAGCTCCCAGCCGAACCCCGCCAGCAGTGGCGCGCTGCCCTCGCGTGCGCGCTCCAGCAGATCCTTCGCGCTGCCCGGCCTCACCTTGACCAGCTCGTGCGCGTAGACGTCGCCGCGCACGCCATCTGCGCAGAGCTGCTCGATCGGGCGCATCCACGGCGCCGGCAGCATGATCCGGTCGAAACCGCCACGCCGGAACTCGGCCGCCTTCGCCCACCACTTCGCGAGTGCCGGATCCTGAGCACCCGAGCCGACCGCTTCCCGGCGGAACGAATCGGCCAGGCCGTCCCAACCGGCGTGCTCCCACATGTTCACCGTCTGCGGCCACGCCCCGGTCGAGCCCAGCAGCGCCCACACTCCGTAGCAGAGCTGGTCGCGCTCCTCCTGACCGATCGGACTCCAATTGGCCGTCATGTGCTGCATGTAGTTGGCCCGGTTGTGCCCGATGACCTCGATGAACTCGTGGATGTAGATTCGGTCGTTCACGCGCCGACACCCTAACTGATCACCGCAATGTATATAAGATCAATCCCATGCTGCTTGACGTCGACCGGTCGAGCACCGACGCAGACCTGACGGACGCGGTGACAGCGTGGGTCGGTCGGCACGTGCCCGAGTCGTGGCGAGAGGCGTCGGCGCGCGGCCGTGCCGCGATCCGTGAGGTTCGTCCGCTGGCGGACTACGAAGCGTGGTACCCGACGTTCGCCGAATCGGGTCTCGCGGTGGCCACGTGGCCGCGCCAGTACCTCGGCCTCGATCTCCGCCCGAACCAGGCGCGGGTGCTCGACTCGGTGCTCAGCCCGTTCAACCTCGGCCGGCTCAACCCGCTCGGCCTGAACAACGCTGCGCCGGCGCTGTTCGCCTACGGCACGGAGGAGCAGCGACTTCGCTACCTCCCGCCGATCGTGCGCAACGAGGAGAAGTGGTGCCAGCTCTTCAGCGAGCCGGGAGCAGGTTCGGACCTCGCCTCGCTCGCCACGCGTGCGGTGCGCGACGGGGACGTGTGGGTGCTGACCGGGCAGAAGGTCTGGACGACCTGGGCTCACCAGTCACGGTTCGGGCTGTGCCTCGCACGCACCGATCCGCAGGCACCCAAGCGCAACGGACTCACCTACTTCATCGTCGATCTCGAGGACCCGCGGGTGGAGGTGCGCGAGCTGCGCCACATCGGCGGCGAGGTCGACTTCAACGAGGTCTGGCTCGACGGAGTCGAGATCCCCGACACCGATCGGCTGGGCGCGGTCGGGGAGGGCTGGCGGGCAGCAAACGCGACGCTGGCCGGCGAACGGCAGATGGTCGCAGGAGCAGGCTCGGGTGGTGTCGACCGCATCGGTGGCAGTGGTGCCGACCGCCTGATCCGCACGGCCAAGGCCAGCGGGCAGTGGGACGATCCGTTGATGCGTCAGCGGCTGACGTCGCTGTACTCCGAGGAGTCGGTGCGGCGCTGGACCAACGAGCGCGTGCGGGCCACGGTGAAGGCCGGTGGCACGCCCGGACCGGCGGCGTCGATCGGCAAGGTCCACCAAGGCGCGTTGAACCAGCGGATCCAGCTCGCTGCGACGGACCTGCTCGGAGCGGGAGCGCTGGCCTGGGAGGTCGATGTCGCGCCGACCGATCCGGAGTCGTGGGCCCGAGGCCTGCCCTACGAGGTCAAGGGCATGCTGCGCAGTCGCGCCAACACCATCGAGGGCGGCACCACCGAGGTCAACAAGAACGTGCTCGGCGAGAAGGTGCTGGGCCTGCCACGCGAGCCGGATCCGTACCACGAGCTCTCCTGGGAAGCGACGCCGCGCTCATGACCGATCTCGCGCCGTCCGGTCTCTCCGCGCTGTTGATCGACCATCCCTTCGCAGACGACCAGGAACTGATCCACGGCACGTCGGTGGATTGGACCAAGGGTGAGGCCGTCGAACGTGTCCGGGTCTGGGCGGACGCCCTGCGCGCTGCCGGCGTGTTGCCCGGCCAAGGGGTTGCCGTCGTGCTGTCCTGCGCGCCCGAGGTGATCATCGCGATGACAGCGATCTGGACCGTTGGCGGTGTGTTCGTCCCGGTCAACCCACTCCTTCCGCCCGCGGGCATCGCCGAGATCGTCGACGCGATCCAACTAGCGGCCGTGCTCGACGACGACGGCATCCACACCCGAGCGAAATCGACGATCCACCCCGCGGGCGTCGCGTTCGTGCAGTGGACCTCGGGCACCACCGGCCGGCCGAAGCCGGTGCTGCACACTCACGTCGCCTACCTCGAGTTGCTCGACAGGGTCCTCGGACCACTGCGTGCGGGGCAGGCGGCCGGCGGTCCGGTCAAGGCACCTTCGCCGAACCTGATCCCGGTCT
>JAOBWQ010000594.1 GCA_025463425.1 Ilumatobacteraceae bacterium
GGATCGGCATTGCACGCCAAGCGACAACAACTGCCAGCGCGGCGGGTGAAGCACGCCTCGGGGGGTCGAACTTCTGCGAGGATGACGGCCGTGCGCCGCTACGAGGGGTAAGTCTTCGACAGCGGCCGGTGGGTTGGGTTCGAGCTTCGCCCCGGCGACATCGTCATCTGCACGCCGCCGAAGTGCGGGACGACGTGGACGCAGATGATCTGTGCGCTGCTGATCTTCCAGCAGCCGGAGCGGCCGCTGCCGCTGGACACGCTTTCGCCGTGGATCGACATGGTGACACGCGCCCGTACGGAACTGTTCGCCGAACTGGACGCCCAGACGCACCGCCGGTTCATCAAGACCCACACACGGCTTGACGGCATTCCCAACGATCCGTCGATCACGTACATCTGCGTCGGGCGCGACCCGCGAGACCTGGCGCTGTCGATGAACCGTCACATCGACAACATGGACGTCGGCGCGTTCCTCGAGACACGCGAGCGGGCGGCAGCGATTGACGGCGTCGAGCTCGTGCCGTTGCCCGCACCGCGGGCGCGGCCCGACGGCGATCGGGAGCGCTTCTGGCAGTGGGTCGACGACGAGACGCCTTCGACGCGTTCGGGCGGGGTGTCGCTTCGGTTCACCATCGAGCACCTGCAGACGTTCAGGGACGCCGCCGACGATCTCGACATCGTGTTCTTGCACTTCGACGAGCTGAAGGCGGATCTGGAGGGACAGATGCGGCAGTTGGCCGCGCACCTCAACATCGAGGTCGCCGAGGATCTGTGGCCCCGCCTGGTCCGGGCGGCGACGTTCGAGTCGATGCGCAGCAGTGCCGACATGACGGTGCCCTGCGGTGGCCGGGAGCATTGGATCGACCCCGCTGCGTTCTTCAGCCGCGGAACGAGCGGACAGTGGCGTGACCTCCTCGACGATGCAGACCTCGCCCGGTACGCCGAACGGGTGCGGGCGCTCGCGTCCGACGACCTGGTTGCGTGGTTGCACCGCGAGCCGATCGACTGAATCCCGGTTCGCCGGTCGCGTTGCGCTGCGCATGGCGCTTGCGTCGACGATTCGGACGAGGCACCATTCGCCGGTGCGTCACGCGGGGCTCTCGATTGCAATCGCCGGAGTCCTCGCGCTCGCCGTTTCGGGTTGCACGCACGACGAGGAGTCGCAAGAGGCGTGCGGCGACGGTGCGAAATGCGCGCCCATGTCGGTCGTGGACTCGAAATCCCTTGGACTCATGTGTATGACGGTTGCGCCGAGGGCCTCGACCGTCGGCGCCGTAGTAGACGGAGCCGCAGCCATCGACTTCAACGGTCGACGGACGCTCACCGTGGCACGTGCCGCCTTGGTCCAGGGAAAGGTTGTAGCGGGCTTCTACATCCTCAGTCCGGCACAGCCGACGTGCAGTCAGCCGAAGCCGGGAACCCCGGCCTCAGCCGTGGCCTATGACCGATCCGCGTACTCGGCAAGCACGCTCGACCAACTGCTGGGCGGCTGATCCGAGCGCGTCCATCTGTCGCGGGGTGCCGCCGGACGGCCGCCTGGAAGGGCTCTCTTGAAACGGACATTGTTGGCCGCGTGACGGACGATGCGCTTCCGAAGATCGGTGTGCCGGCGAATGCTCAGTATTCGCCCTTGATCACGAAGTACGAGCCGCGAATCGTGCCGGCCAGCTTCGACTTCTGCCGTGCGAACTTGAACCGTGTTTCGAGCTCCGCCGGCACGTCCATGCCGTCGGACAACTTGAACCCCACCGCTCGCTTCGACGGGCCGTCGGTCGAGTACATGACGTTGATCGACAGGCCCGACTCGTAGAACACGTACGCCATTTTGAAGTTCTCGACCTCGAACTCGGTCGCCTCGAGTGGCTTCGACTCGATGACGAGGTCGCGCTCCTCACGCAGGATTCGGTGCACCCAGTCGATCGTGGACTTCTGCTTGCTTGCCGCCTCGACCGTGAACACATGGTCGTACTTGTTCTTGAAGTATCGAGCCTCGTTGGCACGCAGCCCGGCGAGTGCATCCGCGACAGGAGAGCTCTCCAGGCCAGTCGTCGAGACGTTCGTGAAATCAACGGTGTAGGTCATGCACCAGACGGTACGCCGAGGACGTCGCAGGCGCTTCTCCATTCCTGATCGATGACTGATGGTGGAGGAGACCACAACGCCGTCTCGTCGTTCTGGCTCCCGCAGCCGGACGTGCTTACATGGGCTCTCTACAGCGGGGGCCGGAACATGGACATCATGAGTGCACTCGACGCGGCAACGGACGAGTTCGGCCGACGACTGGCCCTCGTCAGCGGGGATGCCTGGACCCACTCGACGCCGTGCCCGGACTGGGACGTTCACTTCCTCGCCGCCCACGTGATCGGGGGGAACCGGTTCGCCTGTCAGATCCTGGGAGGGATGCCAGCGGTGGAAGCCATCGAGCAGATCATGTCCTCTCCGCAGCTCGGCGACGACCCACATGGGGCGTGGGCGTCGACGTGTGCGCTGCAGGCCGCGGCATTCAACGCTCACGGTGCGCTGGAGCGGCCGATCGATCATCCGCTTGGTCAGATTTCGGGCCGTCAGTTCTTGGACTTCCGAGTCTTCGACATCACGTTGCACGCGTGGGACCTTGCGCGTGCGGTCGGTGCGAATGAACAACTCTCCCCGGATCTCGTCGATGTCGTGTTGAACATTGTCGAGAATGGACCACCCGGCATGGGCTTCGGAATCGCTGCACTTGGCCAGGTTCCTGAGAACGCGTCGGCACAAGCGAAGCTTCTCGATCTCACCGGGCGCACGCCGACGTAGCGCGCCTCGATCTGCCGATTGGTGTGGCGGTCATCGACGCCGGGATCGGGCTCGATACCGCTGCGAACCTCCATCGGGAACCGTCGGGTCGGCGCGGTCGTCATACACCTGTGCGCCCGCGTCAGCCTCTTGTCGCCGTGGTCTTGTTCTCGTTGGTGGCATGTACGTCGCACAGCCGGACAGCCATCGCCGCCAATCGCTTCGGAGCGATCGCCGCACGCGTCGACCGTCATTTCGGAGAGCGCTTCGAACTCATCTCAGTCGAGGTCCGCCGACCGGTCCGACCCCAGTGCCGTGCAGTGCCCTGGTCGCGACCCACTCGCCGCAGCCCAGTCCTTCGTCGCGGCTGTCAACGACGGTGATCCATCCGATGACACGACGTGCGTGGGCGCTGATGCCGACAGGAGTTCCGACTCACTGTTCCAACAGGCGAACTGGGCCGCCGTCGCTCAGACCGTCGACGCACAACTCGATGACGAATTTCTGCGCTTCCCGGACACCTATTCCTTCGGCTCACCCGATGATCCGCCGCCGAGCACGTCGACCGCGCCGCAGTATTGGATCGACCCGCACGGCCGTCTCGACGTCACCGTCACGCTCGAAGGTGACGGTCTCTACCGGGTGACGCGACTTTCGATCGAGGTCCACGAATGAAGGCCTCGGCTGCCGCACGACACGCTGTGCGAGACTGAAATTGTGTTCATCTGTGAGCAGTGCAACAAGCGTTCCTCCCCGCCAGCACATCGAACTGTGACAGGTCGCCAACTCTGCACCGCCTGTCATGATCGGCAGTTGGGCGCAATGGCTGGGATCCTGTCCGCTGGTCCCAACGCAAGCCCACCGACTCAGCTGTCATCGGCGATCGTGACCAGCGGGATATTTGTGCGTTTGCGCGACAGGTTCCGAAAGAACGGCTCGGAGACGCCATAGCCGCCGCTCGGCGCGTGTCGTTCTGCGTCAGCTTCGCGCTTTGCGCCGAGAGCGACGATTGGACACGGGGCTTGTTGTTCTGCGTCGTCGACTGCCCTT
>JAOBWQ010000595.1 GCA_025463425.1 Ilumatobacteraceae bacterium
CGGTGAGCAGTTCGTACAGTTGGACCGCTTCGCTGCGGGCGTCGGCGCCGCCGCGCACCAGCTGGACCGCTCGATCGAAGGTCTCCGAATCGGCCCGTTCAGCACTGTTCACGCGTCGTCCCACGGCACACCCGGCCTGATCGCGCCGTCAGGCATTGCCGCGCCACGTCGCGAGGTGGTCGGCATCGACCTCGTAGGTCCATTCGTGGTGGCCCGACCCGACATCGAGCGGAGCCGTCAGATCCTCGGCAACCCCGGGTCTGGTCACCGTCGCAGATGCGTTCGGTGGCACGTCGATGGCGAGGGTCATCCGGGCGTCGTGGAGCGACCAGCTGCACGCTGCCGGTCCGTACGGAGTGCGCAGCGTCGCGGTCGCCGAGGTGACGCCCGGTCCAGGGACGGGCGCGACCCGGATGCGGCGATAGCCCGGCGACGCCGGCGCCAGGCCACCGATCACGCCGTGCATCCACTCGGCGACGCAACCGAACGCGTAGTGGTTGAACGACGTCATCTCGCCGACGTTGACCGATCCGTCGGGCAGGATCGCGTCCCAGCGCTCCCACATCGTCGTCGCCCCCATCAGCACCGAGTACAGCCACGACGGCCGCCTGGTCTGGGTGATCAGTCGGTACGCCGTTGCGGTGTTGTCGCTGTTGGTCAGGGCGGGCAGCACCACCGGCGTTCCGAGGAACCCGGTGGTGATCACGTCGCGCCAATCGGCGACGTTCCGGGCCAGGTGTGCTCCCAGCCGATCGCGTTCGTCCTCGTCTTCGACCAAGCCGAACTCCAACGCCAGCGAGTAGGCCGTAGCGGTGTCCGACATCAACCGGCCCCGCGGTGTCATGTACTCGGACCGGAACGCCGCACGCACCTCGGCAGCGAGCGCGCCGTACCGTGCGTGTACGTCGCCGTCGCCGAGCAGTTCGGCGACATCGCTGACGATCTGGGCCGAGCGGGCGAAGTACGCGGTCGCGACGAGCTTGGAATCTGTCCGGCCCATCATCGGCGCATCGGGCGGTGCAGTTGGGTCCAGCCAGTCGCCGAGCTGCGTGCCGGCGTTCCAGACCCGTCCCGGACCGGCCTCGCGCTCGACGTGGTCCACCCACGCGCGCATCCCGGCGAACATCGTCGCCAACACGCCGGCGTCGGCATACGCGGTGTGCATGGCCTCGGGCACGATCGTGATCGCGTCGCTCCAGCCGGCGATGCGGTCGAGGAACATCGGCTCCAGGGCGGGAACGACGATCGGCACGGTCCCATCCTCGCGTTGTTCGACCCGGACGTCTTCGAGCCAGTTCCCGACCATCCCGCTGACGTCGTACAGGTACGCGGCCGTGGGGGCGAACACCTGTAGATCGCCGGTCCAGCCGAGGCGCTCGTCGCGCTGCGGGCAGTCCGTCGGCACATCGAGGAAGTTGCCGCGCATGCCCCACACCACGTTGCGGTGCAGCTGGTCGAGCAGTTCGTGGTCACAGGTGAACGTCCCGGTGCGGCGCATGTCCGAGTGCAGGACGACGGCTTCGAAGTCGTCCGGGTTCAGATCGCCCGGCCAGCCGACGACCTCGGCGTAGCGGAAGCCGTGAAACGTGAACTCCGGCTCCCACGTCTCCGGCCCGCCGCCACGCAGGATGTACCGATCGGTGGCCTCTGCGTTGCGAAGCGGTCGATACGCCGGTTCGCCGTGCTCGAGCACCTCGGCGTGACGTAGCACGATCTCGGCGCCGGCCGGGCCGTCGACGGTGAAACGAAGGCGACCGACGAGGTTCTGGCCGAAGTCGAGCGCGGTCCGGCCGGAGGGCGTGGTGATGACCTCGCGCACCGGCAGCGACTCGATCCGGCGCACGGGCGGGCCTGGCGGCGCGACGAGCGCGCCGACGTCGGGTGTGAACGTCGTCGCTGCGGGCCAACCGCTGTCGTCGAACCCGACGCGGTCCCACCCGTCCATCGCCAACCGGGCGTCGTAGGTCTCGCCCTGATACAGGTCGGCTGACAGGATCGGCCCCGTTGCAGTTCGCCACTGCTCGTCGGTGACGATGCGTTCGACGGAGCCATCGTCGAACGTGACCTCGAGCTGCGCCAGCAGACCGAGCCGTTCGCCGTACCAGTTGCGCTTCATGTCCCAGCGGAGGAAGCCGCGCCACCAGCCGTCGGCCACCACGGCGCCGAGCACGTTGTCGCCGTCCGCGACGAGCGCGGTGACATCGTGGGTCGCGTAGCGGAGGCGGTTCGAGTAGCTCGACCACCCCGGTGCCAGTACCTCGTCGCCCACCACCTGCCCGTTGAGGTGGACGCGGTGCACCCCGGCCGACGTGATGTACAGGCGGGCGCTGGTGACCGGCCGCGACGACAACGTGAAGGCATGGCGCAAGAACGGCGAGGGCGCCATCCCATCGACGGGATCGATCGTGGTCGGCGTGATCCACGTCGCCGTCCAGTCGGACTCCTCGAGCAGACCTGCCTCGACGACGAGCGGCTGGCTCCACGGTGACTCGCTGCCGTCGCTGCCCCAGGCGCGGACACGCACCGATGATCGCTGGCGCGAGGAGAGCGGCGCGGCGGGCCAGGCCACCAGCACCGACTCGTCGGACTCGACACGCGCGCAGGGATCGCCGTCGACCTCGATCTCGTACGCCGCCTGACGCCAGGACGGAGTGTTGGTCTCGGTGATCCACGACAGGCGCGGCGCGCTCTCGCCGATCCCGATCACGTCGCCCCAGTGGTGCTCAGCGCGCAGGTCGAGAACGTTCATGAGTGGGGCTCCTGGGGTGGCGGGGGATCGCGACCGCCACACTTGTCGCTTCGAGCCGACGCGCTCGACGTGGCCTGATGTTAGCGCTAACATGGCGGGCGATGGTCGTGGGGGTCAGTGTGGCTGGTCGACCGGGAGAGACACGCACAATGAGAACTCGTTCAGCACTCGTCGTCAGTATCTGTGTCCTCGCCGGCCTGACATCCTGTCGAAGCGAGAACCAGAGCGCATCGAGCACCTCGGTCGCGGCAACAACCACGGCGCCTGCGGCCGGCAACAGCCAGCCGGCCGGCACCACCGCCTCGTCGCCCCCATCGGCCTCAGTGGCCGGTTCCTTCGGCAGCCTGAAGGACGTCTGCGGTCCGGGTAGCCCGACCGCGTCGCCGACGCAGGGCGTGACCGCATCGGAGATCGATGTCTCGACGTTCACCGACGAGGGCTTCACCAAGACGTCGGAGATGCCCGACACGGCTGCGGTCTTCACCGCCTGGTGCAATGCGGCCGGGGGGATCAACGGACGCAAGATCGTGTCGCACACTCGCGACGCCCGCTTGACCGAGGATCGGCAGCGGATGATCGAAGCGTGCAAGAGCGACTTCGCCGTCGTCGGTGGCGGTGCGGCGTTCGACCAGGCGGGTGTCAAGGACCGGCTGACGTGCCTGATGCCGGAGATCCCCGCGCAGGTGGTGTCAGTGGCGAACGCGGGATCAGACCTCCAGGTGCTGGCGGCGGGGAAGACTCCCGGCTACAACACCTATGAGGGCTACTTCGGTTGGCTGATCAACGAGCAGTACCCGGACTCGAAGTCCGCGGTCGGGATCATCTCCGGCGATACCGCAGTGACGAAGGACATCGGTGGGGTGGACCAGAAGCTGTTCGAAGCACTCGGCGGCACCGTCACCTACAACGACCTCTATCCGGCGACGGGAGTCACCGACTGGACGCCGTATGCGCAGGCGATCAAGGACGGTGGGGTCAAGGGACTCGTCTACCTCGGCGACTACCGCAACCTCGCCAAGCTGGAGCAATCGTTGACCGACATCGGCTACACCCTCGACTGGATCGACGCGAACAGCAACGCCTACAACCCCGAGTTCATCACGCTCGGAGGAGCGAACCTCGCCAACCAGACCAACTACGCCGACCTCGGCGTCTACCCCATCGAAGCTGCAGCGCAGAACCCGGCAACACAGTCGCTGATCGATCTGTTCAAGCAGTACAAGCCGGATGCGACGATCACGCTGCCAGCGATCAACGCGTTCTCGTCCTGGCTGCTGTTCGCCGTCGCGGCTCGTGATTGCGGCGACCAGTTGACCCGCCGTTGCCTGTACGACAATGCCACCAAGACCGTCGCGGGTTGGGACGGAGGGGGTCTGACGACGCCGGCCGACACCACCGACTCCAACGGCAAGCCCCGTGTGTGCTGGGCCGCGGTCCAGGCAACCCCGACCGGGTGGACCGTTCCGGACTTCAAGGCGACCGACGGCTTCTTCCGCTGCACGACCTACACGATCCCGTCCGCAC
>JAOBWQ010000602.1 GCA_025463425.1 Ilumatobacteraceae bacterium
TGGCGATGAACCTGTTCGCGCAGGGCGTGGACCCCGAGCTGGACATGAGCGACATCGATGCGCTGCGGCGCGTCGCCGAGTACTGCAACCGGCTGCCCGTGCACCCGCGCCACGCATACGTGGGCGACCTCGTGTACACCTCGTTCAGCGGCAGCCACCAGGACGCGATCAAGAAGGGCTTCGACCTGCTCTACGCGAAGGCGGCGGCCGCCGGGAACAAGCCCGACGACTACGCGACGTGGGGCGTGCCCTACCTCCCGATCGACCCGAAGCACGTCGGACGCACCTACGAAGCCGTCATCCGCGTCAACAGCCAGAGTGGCAAGGGCGGCGTCGCCTACGTGATGAAGGCCGAGCACGGCTTCGACCTCCCCCGCCGGTTGCAGATCGAGTTCTCCAAGACGATCCAGCACATCACCGAGGACAGCGGCACCGAGATCAGCCCCGGGATCATGTGGGACGCGTTCCAGAGCGAGTACCTCTCGGCCGATCCGGCGCTCGAGCTGATCAGCCACGAGCTGACGTCGTCGAGCGAGGGCAAGACCTCGCAGGTCACCGCGCAGCTCCTCGTCGACGGTGAGCACCGCACCGTGGTCGGCACCGGCAACGGCCCGATCGATGCGTTCGTCACCGCGATCAACACCGGTCTCGGCACCGACATCGACATCGTCGACTACGCCGAGCACGCGATCGGTGCCGGCAAGGACGCCAGCGCCGTCGCGTACGTCGAGTCACGCGACGCGAGCGGACAGGTCAAGTGGGGCATCGGTGCCGACGAGAACATCCTCACCGCGTCGTTCAAGGCCGTCGTCTCGACCGTGCTCCGCCAGCGCGGCTGATCGGCGCACCCGATGCGGATCCTCCTGATCGGTGGTACCCGGTTCGTCGGCAAGCACATCGTGACGGCTGCGCTGGCAGCCGGACACGACGTGTCGATCTTCCATCGCGGCCGAACCGGACCCGATCTCTTCCCGGAGTGCGAGCACCTGCTCGGCGATCGCGACGGTGATCTGACGGCGCTGACGTCGGGCACGTGGGACGCGACCATCGACACCTGCGCGTACGTTCCCCGGCAGGTGGATCAGCTCGCCGGCGCGCTCGACGGGCGCGGCGGGCACCTGACGTTCATCTCGAGCATCTCGGCGTACGCATCTCCCACCGGTCCGGGCATCACCGAGGACGCTGCGCTGATGGAGCTCGACGACCCCACCGTCGAAACGATCACCGGGGAGACCTACGGCGGGCTCAAGGTGCTGTGCGAGCGGGCCGTCGTCGAGCGGCACGGCGCCGGAGCCTTGATCGTCCGGCCGACGTACGTGATCGGGCCCGACGACTACTCGTGGCGGTTCCCGCGTTGGGTCACCCGCCTCGCCGCGGGCGGCGATGTGCTGATGCCCGGGCCCCGCTCGGACCCGGCGCAGTACATCGACGGCAGAGACATGGCGGCGTGGATCGTGACGATGGTCGAGCGCGGCGCCGGCGGCACGTTCCACGCTGCGGGCCCGTCGGCCGAGTTCACCTGGGGCGACGAGCTCGACGCGATCGCGGCGGCAGTCGCTCCTCCCGGCACGAGAACGGAGTGGGTCGACGAGACGTTCCTGCTCGAGCAGGACGTCGACGGCGGTGACCTGCCGCTGTGGAGTGGTGGCGACGAAGGCCGATGGGTCATGGCCGTCGATCCCTCCGCAGCGTTCGCCGCCGGGCTGCGGATGCGGTCACTCGCCGAGACGATCGCGGACACGCTGGCCTGGGCGCGCACCCAGCAGCAACCGACGTCACCGGGTCTGTCGGCCGAGCGCGAACATGCCCTGCTGACGGCTTGGCGTTCGCGCGCAGCGGCCGCCAACTAACTTGTGGCGATGGGTCGCCCGATCAAACGACTGCTGCTGTTGGCGCTGATCGGCTGCACGGCCCTCTGGGTGATCCGTGGGCGGCGCCGGGCGGCGACCGTGCCGGCGCAGCATGCACCCGAGAGCGCCTGGCCGCCGATCCGCACCGTCACTACCGAGCCGGCCGTTGCCGAGCCCGCGGCATCGCCCGTCGTCGATGCGACTGCCGACTGGTTGGCTCCCGACGACGCCGGTGCGTGCCCGATCAGCCATCCGATCAAGGCCAACGACACCAGCCACATCTTCCACGTGCCCGGTGGACGGTTCTACGACCGCACCAAGGCCGAGCGCTGCTACGCCGAGGCGGACCACGCCGAGCGCGACGGCTACCGTCGGGCCAAGGCATGAGCACCGGCTCGTGCCGGCACGTCGCTCGCACCGAGCCCCACCACCTCACAGGAGTCCAGCCATGAAGGTCGTCGTCGATTTCGATGTGTGCGCATCGACAGGTTCGTGCATGCAGACGTGCCCCGAGGTCTTCGAGGTCCGCAGCGACGGTTACCTGTACATCCTCCAGGAGGAGCCGGGCGAAGAGCTGCGCACCAAGGTCGAAGAGGCAGCCGATCTCTGCCCGACCGGTGCGATCACCGTCGAAGGCTGAGCGGCGACAGCCGTCCGACCATGGGTTTCCACGACAAGCTCAACCGAGCGTGGCGGCTGACGGGATCCATGCTCTGCGTCGGTCTCGATCCGGATCCGGCGCGGATGCCGGCTCCGCTGCGCGATTCGCCGGACGCAGTCTTCGAGTTCTGCAAGGCCATCGTCGATGCCACCGCGCCGGTCGCGTGCGCGTTCAAGCCGCAGATCGCGTTCTTCGCCTCGCAGGCCGCCGAGCGGGCTCTCGAACAGGTCTGCGCCTACATCCTCGACACCTACCCCGACCACGTCCTGGTGCTGGACGCGAAGCGCGGCGACATCGGCTCCACCGCCGAGCACTACGCGCGTGAAGCCTTCGATCGGTA
Organism: Ilumatobacteraceae bacterium; assembly: GCA_025463425.1. GTDB lineage: Bacteria > Actinomycetota > Acidimicrobiia > Acidimicrobiales > Ilumatobacteraceae > WLMZ01. Next base: position 2,852 of record JAOBWQ010000602.1, read on the forward strand.
CCAGGCCGACGCCGTCACGGTGAACGCCTACCTCGGAACCGACTCCGTCGAGCCGTTCCTGCGCCACGAGGGCAAGGGCGTGCTGTTGCTGTGCCGGACCAGCAACCCCGGAGGCGACGACTTCCAGTCGCTGCTCGTCGACGGTGAGCCGCTCTACGTCAAGGTCGCCCGGCGGATCGCCGACGACTGGAGCCGGATGGGCGAGTGCGGGCTGGTCGTCGGCGCCACGTATCCGTCCGAGCTCGGCGTGGTTCGCTCGATCGTCGGCGACCTGCCGATCCTCGTCCCCGGGGTCGGGGCGCAGGGCGGCGACGTCGAGGCCACGGTCGCGGCCGGCCACGACAGCGCTGGGTTGGGGCTGATCATCAGCTCATCGCGCGCGATCCTCTATGCCAGCAGTGGCGACGACTTCGCTGATGCTGCGCGGATGGTCGCCGAAGCGACCCGCGATCAGATCCGAGGAGTCGCTGTCGACTGACGCCCGACTCGGGTCAGGTCCTCAGCCGTGGAGCACGAAGACGTTGAGGATGCCAGGCGCCGAGCGCACTGAATCCACGACGGCACTCGACACCTCGCCCGTCGGGGCGATCAGCATCACGGCCGTGCCGGGTGTCTGGGCCCGGCCGACGTCCATGTCGGCGATGTTCACGCCGGCGTCGCCAAGCAGCGTGCCGACCAGACCGATCACCCCGGGGCGATCGTCGTTCTTGACCATCATCATGTAGTCGGTCGGCGGCACGTCGAAGGTGTGGTCGTCGATGGACACGATGCGCTGCTCGCTGCGCCGACCGGACAACGTGCCGGAGATGCTGTGACCGCCGCCGACGAGGGTGATCAGGTTGACGTAGTCGGCCGACGTCGCGCAGCTGACCTCGCGCACGTCGACACCGCTGTCCTTGGCCAGCTGTGGCGCGTTGACGTAGGTGACGGGCTCCTCGCTGTGCGCACCGAAGAAGCCCTTCAGCGCGGCGAGGGTGAGGATGCGCGTGTCGTACCCGGCGATCTCGCCTTCCGCGCAGATCTCCAGCGTCTGCGGCGACCCACCGACGAGCGATGCGAACAACCGGCCGAGTCGCTCGGCCAAGGGGAGGAACGGCTTCAGCGTCTCGTTGGCCTCGGCCGCGTTGATGTTGACCGCGAATGGCACGAACTCACCGGCCAGCGCGAGCTGGACCATGTCGGCGATCGTGTCACCGGCCTTGTCCTGCGCCTCACGCGTGCTGGCGCCGAGGTGTGGCGTCACGACGACGGAGTCGAGGCCGAACAGCGGCGACTCGGTCATCGGCTCCTTGGTGAACACGTCGAGTGCGGCACCGGCGATCATGCCTCCGCTGATCGCCTCGGCGAGCGCGTCCTCGTCGACGATGCCGCCGCGTGCGACGTTGATCACGCGCAGGCTCGGCTTGGCCTTCAAGAACAGGTCGCGGCCGATGATGCCGGTCGTCTCCTTGGTCTTGGGCAGGTGGATCGTGATGAAGTCCGACTCGGCGACGAGCTGGTCGAGCGCGAGCAGTTCGACGCCCATCGTGCGGGCCCGGTCAGCGGAGACGAACGGGTCGTAGGCGACAAGCCGCATGCCGAACGCCTTGGCCCGGTCGGCGACGAGCTTGCCGATCCGCCCGAGGCCGACGATGCCGAGCGTCTTGTCGGCCAGTTCGACGCCTTCCCAGCGAGTGCGCTCCCAGCGGCCGGCCTTCAGTGCTGCGTGCGCCTGGGGCACGTTGCGGGCCTGCGACAAGAGCAGCGCCATGGTGTGCTCGGCGGCCGAGATGATGTTCGACTGCGGCGCGTTGACCACCATCACGCCACGACGGGTGGCGGCATCGACGTCGACGTTGTCGAGGCCGATGCCCGCCCGGCCGACGACGATCAGATCGGTGGCTGCCTCGAGCACCTCGGCGGTGACCTGGGTGGCGGAGCGGATGATCAGCGCATGGGCACCCGACCGCGTTGCCGTCGGGGCGATGTGCTGGAGCAGCTGGCTGAGATCGAGCTGGACATCGACCTCGTGGCCGGCGGCGCGGAGCCGATCCAGGCCGCCATCGGCGATCTCTTCGGTCACGAGAATGCGGGACATGCCAACATCCTTATCGGCGACGGTGGCCAAGTCCCTGCGGTTTGAACGATTCGTCAAGCGCCACACGGCCGCACGACGCTGAGCAGTTGTCGCGGGGCGCTCGGCTAAGGTCCGATGCACGCACTCAGCAGGGGGAACCACATGCCCAACCCATTCCTTTCGGACACCTGGATGGCCGAAGCGAAGGCGATCCGCGCCAAGTACGACGGCCAGACCGGCAAGGTCAGCCAGTCGATCCGGATCAACCAGACGATCACGGACGTCCCGTTCGGCGACGGCACGATCAACAGCTTCATCGACACGTCCTCGGGCGACATGGTGATGGACATCGGCTCGCTCGACGGGCCCGACGTCACCGTCACCACCGACTACGCGACCGCCAAGAAGCTCTTCGTCGACCAGGATGCGGCGGCGGCGATGCAGGCGTTCATGGGTGGCAAGATCAAGGTCCAGGGCGACATGATGAAGATGATGGCGTTGCAGACCGCGATGCCGACCGACGACGCATCGAAGGCGATCGCCGAGGAGATCAAGGCGATCACCGCCGAGTGATCCCGGTCGGCCGAACGGTCGGCAACGTACGCTGACGCCGTGTCGGAGTCACGGTCGCTGCTCTGGCGCCCGGTGCCGTGGTTGTTCCCGTTCGCGCTGATCCTGGTCGGGCTGGTGTTCGTGGCGACAAGCCTGAGCGGCACCGACCATCCCGACGACGTCGCTGCGCCGCCCAACGTCCACGACATCACGGTCGCCAACGCTGCGCCATGGGCGCTGCGGCAGGTGCTCCCCGGCACCACCTCCAGCGTGGTGGGAGTGCTGCTCGTCAGTTCCTCGGCGGCGACGGACACCACGTATTCGGTGCGCGCCGTGATCGGCCGGATCGATTCGCCCGTGCTCGCTCCCGGTGCCACGGTCGGCACGGACGCGGACACCGACCCGAACGCGATCGCCTCGAGTCGCACGGTGGTGACCTGTGTGCGATGGACCGTCGACGTGAGCAACGGAACGATCGTCGAGCACGGCGCATCACAACTGAGCAACGATCCCGGTCGACACGATCTCGGCGCGAACGATCGACTGGTGTCGGCCTGCCGAGCCGCGACGTTCGCCGGCTGATCCTCCTCGGCCGTGGGCCGACCCCGGACCTCCGCCGCACGGCAACCGACGGACCCCCATGGGCTACTAACGGGTGATCGGGAAATCCTGCACGGTGATAACGATGAATCGATTGCAGAAGCGCCGCAGCGTGTCGATACTGCTACAAGCAGAGAAGTGACAGATGGACTGCCAATGCGCGCTCCAGCGCCCGTCGGCAGTCTGCCGGAATTCGAGCACGTGCCTGATCGTGTGACCGACATGGATGTGCGAGACGTGGAGTTCCGGAGCGGGAGGAGACTGAGGTGGACGACAGCAAGATCATCGATCCGGAAGAGTTCGCGCGGATGTTCGAGTTCGAACCGTCGCTCGCACCTGATGCGCGGTCCGAGGCTCGGAGCTCGGCGCTGTTCTCCAACCACGGACATGCGCTCATCCTCGTCGCCCGCGGCGGCGAGCTGAGTGTGGGGGAACTGTCCCGGCAGATGCGGTTGAGCGAGGCAGCCGTCGGTGGCATCCTCGCCGATCTCGTCGCTGAGCAGCTGATCGAGCAGGTCGAGGTCGGCCGCAACGCGCGGTTCGTGCTCGCCACCACCAATCCCGCCGCCTCGGCGCTGGCCGGCACCCGCTCCGTGGCGGCCGTCGCCAAGCTCTACGCCCGCCGGGCCGGCTGAGCCGTCCCTCGGCGTCGCGACCCGCTCGTCGCGACGACTGTCAGTCGCGTCGCAGCGGAGCGAGTGCCTCCGCCAGACCGGTGACGGTCCAGCGGTCGTCGTGCTCGACCGAATCGCCCATCGACCACGTGTCGATGCGGGTGACGACACCGCCTTGAACGAAGAAGGTCTCGCCACTGAACGCGCAGTCCGCGGTCGCCAGGTAGGCCACGAGCGGTGAGATGTTCGCCGGGTCCCACATGTCGAAGGCACCCTCCTTCGGCGCCATGATGTCTTCCAGACCAGGCGTCGCGAGGGTGAGCCGGGTGCGCGCACCGGGTGCGATGCAGTTGCTCTTGACCCCGTATCGCCCGAGCTCCTTGGCGCAGATCTGGCTGAACGTGGCGATGCCTGACTTGGCCGCCCCGTAGTTGGTCTGCCCCGGGTTGCTGAACAGGCCGGAGGTGGACGAGGTGTGGACCAGGTTGCGCGGCTTGCTG